>JAKSRZ010000044.1 GCA_024403375.1 Lachnospiraceae bacterium | reverse complement strand
GCAGCTCATCCATTCAAATCCGCGAGGTTCAAAATCCAGTTCATACATTGCTTTTCTTCCGTTGTACAGGTGATACAGTTCCTTGCAGAAATCATTGAATTTCCTGTGGGAGTCATATTGCTGAAGCAGGTTCCAATCCAAAGACTTATTCTCATTCCATTCAGCAAACTGAGCAAAATCCTGTCCCATAAACAAAAGCTTTTTACCGGGATGACCTGTCATGAAAGAATATGCAAGACGAAGGTTACTGAACTTGTCCTCATATTCACCGGGCATCTTGTTAATAAGGCTTCCTTTTCCATGAACCACCTCATCATGTGAAAAAACAAGAATAAAGCGTTCACTATATGCATACATCATAGAGAATGTAAGACATCCATGAATGCCCTTCTTAAACAGCGGATCCGCACTCATGTACTTCAGGAAGTCGTTCATCCAGCCCATATTCCATTTAAGATTGAATCCAAGGCTGTTGTTCTCTTCCACAATACCTGTTACATTAGGCCATGCAGTAGATTCTTCCGCAATCATCAGTACATTCTTATTTCTCTTTTCCATAATGGAATTAAGATGTTTAAGAAATTCTACTGAATCAAGGTTCTCTCTTCCGCCGTATTTATTAGGAATCCATTCACCATTATTCTTTCCGTAATCAAGATAAAGCATAGATGCAACCGCATCCATACGGATTCCATCCACATGGTATTTTTCAACCCAATATAATGCATTGGAAATAAGGAAATTGGAAACCTCAGGTTTTTCAAGATTATATATCAGAGTACCCCAATGAGGATGCTCTCCCTTTCTCTTATCCCAGTGCTCATAAAGACAGGTTCCGTCAAATTCAGCAAGTCCAAAGGAGTCCTTGGGGAAATGTGCAGGCACCCAGTCAAGAATGACGCCAAAGCCATGTGCATGCATATAATCCACAAAGTACATGAAATCGTGAGGGTTACCAAATCTCGATGTGGGAGCATAGTATCCGGTCACCTGATATCCCCATGAGCCGTCAAAGGGATGTTCCATAACAGGAAGCAGCTCTATATGTGTATAGCCCATTTCCGTCATGTATTCGCAAAGCATTTCCGCAAGCTCACGATAATTGTAAAAGCTTCCGTCCTCTTCTGTAGGCTTTTTCCAGGAACCGAGATGCACCTCATACACATTCATAGGTTTTGTCAAAGGATTTTCCTTTGATCTGCACTTCATGTAATCCTTATCCGACCATTTGAAGCCATTAAGATCAAATACGATGGAAGCATTGTCCGGACGTTTTTCTGAAAGAGTACCATATGGATCGCTCTTTAAGACAATCTTTCCGTTGTTTGTATGTATTGCATACTTATACACAGCTCCGTTTTCCACTCCCGGAACAAATAACGAAAATACACCGTGTTTTTCATCAAATTCCATTGGATTTCTGGAGGTGTTCCATAAATTAAAATCACCTACAACGCTTACGGCCACGGCGTTGGGAGCCCATACAGTGAATTGAACACCCTTCTTCCTGTTAACCGTCTTTACGTGTGAACCTAAGCAATTATAAACCTCATAATTCACGCCCTTATTGAATAAAGAAAGAGCAAAATCATCGAATTCGGGCTTATAAGCATAAGCATCCTCTGTTGTATAGCTGTTTCCGTCGGGATAATACAGAGTCAGTGTGTATCCGAAAATTTCTTTCTCATCAATTATTGTACCAAAAAAGCCGGCCGGGTTCAGGCAAAGCATTTCAAACTTATCCTTAGAGCCCTTTTTGTTCACAACTGCTCCGACCGCATCAGGAAAATAGCAGCATATTCTTACCTTGTCGCCGACAACCTTCGGACCAAGAACGCTAAACGGTTTCTTACATGTAAACCCTACAATTGAATTAATTTCCTGTTCTGAAATGAAACTTGAAATTCTTATATCCATGTCTTCTCCTTATGGATTAATTATTCTACGTACCACTCATCCCTTGATTCATCTTCGTGTCCCTCAGTATCGGTTCCATCAGAGGGCTGAATTTCGCCTGAAGCCTTCTTTTCCTCAAGAACCTGAAGAACATATTTCTTAAGAACCTTTTCCATCATAAATGATTCTATAAGCATACAGGTTGCTATTCCAAACAGCACAAACAGGCCATTTGAAATCAGAATCAGTATGAAGAGAAATCCCCAAAGCAATATAGATAAAAGTGTTACCCAAAGATGCTTTATAGATGCACCAAATGAAAACTTAAATGCATTGAAAAGCTTCATATCAAAGCGTGAAAGAACGGGGCTAAAGAAAATAAATGTTCCCATGGCAAAAATAGAAATTGCTATATAACCACCGGCCCATATTGTTGTCATTGTGTCACCTGTAGCCAGAACATCAATTATGGAGTTGATATAGCCATAAATAAGTGCCTCCAAAAATGACGGACCTGCCTCTTCTCCACCATACAGCTCAACGCCTCGCTGAACAATGAATTCGATGATGGACACATCCGTTCCCTGAGGCATTATTTTGGACACAAGATAACTGAAGTCAGCAAAAAGTAATATTGCAAGAATTACAAAAACAAAAGAAGCAACAGCTCCTTGTCTGAAATTCATTTTGAAGGCTCTGAAAAATTCTTTTGAAGCATAGCCCCTCTGATGTCTGATAGCCTTTACAATACTATAGTACAGAGCAATGTTTGCCGGTACAACAACTACTACGGATAACACCATGGGAATGGCAAAAATTCCGCTTGTAGTGCCTGCAAGATACATAAACCCAAGCATAGGTGCAAAGGCAATCAGCCAGAAAAAATTAAGCATTACTATATCAAAAACCTTGCCCATAAAGGCAAAGAACTTATTATCAGGATTAAAAAAATCTCTCATAAAAACCTCCGAATTTATGTCCGAGCACACAAAAAATACGTCAGACCAGCTAACTTTATAATTTTAGCCTATCTGACGCATAATTGCAAATGTTATTTACTTATGGAACTAATTATCTGATTTAGGTTTTTCCTTCTTTTCAATCTTTGAATACAGGAAAATTTCATTCTTTCCAACGACATTCAAAGAGCCGGAAACCATATAATTATTTGCTTGTGTCTTCTTCTCAACGCTATGAAGTTCCGACTTCAGAGCACCTGTTCCGATGAGTGCAACAAGAAGACCAACAATAATAGCACCAAATACTATATACATACGTTACCTCCCTTATTGCATGAACATTACTATTGCTCCGATAACGGCACCGATTGCTGCTCCGATAGCAAAGTACTTGAAGAAATACTTTTTAAGCAGGCCCTTATCGCAAGGCAGATTTCCCACCATACGTCCGGTCTGACCATTCATTGCAAATGTATATTTTTCACCTTCATATGTTGTATTGAGAATCCAAACAGGAAGAAGAACGTACTCAGACTTACCATCTGAAGTTTTTAAGCTGCTGTTTTTTATGTCAACTGTATCAAAACCCTTTACAGTCTGCAGGAATGCCTGTTCAGTACTGTTCTTGATTCTGAAGGTTGCACGCTCCATTGACTCCTCTTCGCTTACATCAAACTTATCAGCAAGATAGCCGGCAAGATATGCGGTCTGGAATTCAACAGCATCCTTCATATCAAATGGCTCGATGGAGTCCATTAGGTCATCAGGCATCTTAGTTGAGCTGTCGCAAGGAACCTGTTTGAACTTAAGTGTTCCCTGGCGATAAACGCTGTAGTAGTCAGTCTTTTTATATGTGTAATCCTCATCAGAAGATGTTTCCACCTTTGTTGCATCATATTTGTATGCTGCATTAGCCTGTGCGTCAAAGAGCCAGAACGGTACATATACGCCCTTAATCTCATCAATATGATTCTGATCCTTGAACTGAGGCGGCAAAAGCTTTTTGCCGGAAATATGCTGTAAATATGCAGCTTTAGCAGCAGCTTTATCCTTTTTGAAGGGAATAATTCTGCTGGGCTTAAGGCCACCCTGGAATTGTCCCATCATAACAACAGGGTTGTCACAATATGGACACTTGGTAGCACCTGTTGTTCCGTCAGTAACAATTTCACCACCACAGGATTTACATACATAAACCTTCATATCAGCGGTTTCACCGTCTTTCCATTCACCGCCGGTAGTAGAATCAAAGTCGATATCGTCTTCTCCTACAGACTTTAATTCCTCATCAACTTTTTTAAGAACGTCCATATCGAATTCTGTATCACAATAAGGACATTTAACCTTCTGAACGGCGCTGTTAAACTCAAGACCACCGCCACAGCAAGGGCATTCGTATTCGTGCATACCTGCCATAAGAACTCCTCCAAACAATAACGATAAACGGGCGGGTTTTTATCCCGCCCGGATTTTATCAAATCTATCAGATATTACTGAACGTCATTATCGTCAAAAACGTCACCACACTCAGGGCAGAACTTAGGAGGATTCATAGGATCTTCAGGAGTCCAGCCACACTTGTCGCACTTGTAAAGAGGTGCACCTGCGGGCTTCTTAGCGCCACAGTTCTGGCAGAACTTACCCTGGTTTACTGTTCCGCAAGAGCATGTCCATCCACCTGCGGGAGCGGGCTTAGCGGAACCACAATTAGGACAGAACTTGCCTGTTGCTACTGTTCCACAAGAACATGTCCAGCTGCCTGCTGCGGGAGCTGCGGGCTGAGGAGCAGGTGCGGGTGCCTGAGGCTGCTGCTGACCCATAGCATAAAGCTGTGAAGGATTCATGCCGCCCTGATTCATAGCCATGCCCATGCCCATAAAGCCTGTCATAGCACCGGCAGAGTTGCCTGCTGCAATCTTCATGGAGTCAGCCTGTGAACGTGCAACTGCTGCAGCTGCCATTGTAGGATTAGCAAGCATTGCTTCTCTCTGAAGGTTCTTGATAAGTTCTGCATCCTCTTCAGGAAGAGTAACTGAACCAAGAGCGATGCTTACTACCTGAAGGCCACGCTTCTCGCCCCATTCAGAAGAAAGCTGCTGGTTAACAGCGTCCTTGAGTTCCTTGTTATGAGCAATAATCTGGTTAGGACGAATCTCAAGAGAAGAAATAACTGCAAGTGCAGGCTGAAGAGCATCAATGAACTCTGTCTTTAACTGAGTATCAAGCTCTGAACGACGATATTCCTGAGCTACATTACCACAAACGTTTGTGTAGAAAAGGATAGGGTCGCTGATTGTGTAGGAATATACACCTGAGCAACGGAGTGCTACATCAAGGTCAAGACCGATCTTGGAGTCAACAACTCTGAAGGGAATAGGATTAGCTGTGCCGAACTTGTTGTCAAGAATTTCCTTTGTGTTGAAGTAATAAACTCTCTGATCCTTACCTGTGTCGCCACCATATGTAAAACGTCTTCCGATTGCCTTAAATGTTTCAAGAATGGATGTTCCAAGCTTGCCGGCAAAAATTGAAGGCTCTGATGAAGAATCGTATGTGAACTGACCGGGCTCAGCACAAACTTCTACAACCTTACCCTGCTCAACGATAATCATACACTGACCATCAGCAACAGCGATGCCTGAACCGTTAGAAATAACATTATCACTACCCTTTGTGTTGGATGAACCACTTCCGATTCTCTTCTGGCCCTTTACAACAAGTACATCTTTGTCAAGTGAATCACAGTAGAAAAATTCTTTCCACTGATCGGCCATAACTGTCCCTACTGAATTAGTTAATGCTTTAATAAGTCCCATTTATAAATTTCTCCTTTCAATTTAAGTGCACATTTGCACAAAAGTTCATTAATAAGTTATCGGATATAAATCCGGCTATAATAATATATGCTTCTTTATGACCAAGGATCAGCACTCTTAGGAATTCTGATATCGGATAAAGCATATATTTCCCAAAGGAACCACTGTCCTGTTGAGGGCTTTGTTCTTACACGTACCTCACGGAGAGCATCTGCACCGCTTGACTGAACAAACAATCTCTTATAACCCTCAGAAACAACCTCATCAGTTACTGCAGTCTGAATAACTTTAATTGTATAAGGTTCTGTAGGTGTATAATTGTTTTCAGGCTTAGATCCCTCAAAGAAAGATTTTACAACGTAGTCCTTCTCTTCAAGTCTGTCATCCATAAATTGTTTGCTGTATTCGCCTACGTCGCTAGGACCATTTAAGTAGTCCAGCATTTCAACGCAGGCATCTCTGTCTTCGTTATAGAGAAGAAGTGCTGCCATAGCAAGTGCAACGGCATAATGCGGCTCCTTAAGAGATGCTTCGGGAAGTGCCTTCAATTCTTCGAGATTCTTAGGAAGGGTCTTGAACACTACCTTCATTTCTTTTCTCTGAAGATTTGATGCTACTGTTTTAATTCCCTTATCTGCAGCTTTGTTAATAGTTGTCTGAGCTGTTCTCTTGGCAGAACTCATTGCATTATTAGCCGCATTTTTAGCTTCTCTTTTTACAGAATTTGCTACAGAATTTACTAATGAATCCAAAATCCCCATTCAAAATAACCTCCACAAATATACTTTTTTGAATAAACTGAATAAATAGATTTATATTATATCAAATATAAACAATTTAGGGAAGAAAAATATTATTACCAATCACTGTCCCAATCACTTCCGCCGGAATCCCATGAACCATAGTCATAATCCCAGCTTCCGGAGTCCCAGTCGGAACTGCTCCAGCTATCGTTGCTGCTTGGTGCTTCATACCAGTCACTATCTTCAAAATGAGCGTTTCCGTAGCTTGAAGAATAGCTATCACTATCGTAATAATCTCTGTAATTATCTTCCAGATAATCATCAACAGAAGTGGAATCCCATATATCTCTTATTGCATCATATACATACCACTTGCTGTTCTGGTAATAATACTTGTTATCATTGTATGTGTAGTAGCCCCTGTCGGGAATTCTTCCTCCCAAGCAGGAACCCAACATCAATACGATAATTGCTATCAAAAGCCCTTTAGTATGCTTGAAAATAAATGAAAAGCATCCGCCGGAATCAGAGCTGCCGGAGCTGCTGTTACCGGGTCTGTATCCACTTTGTGTTGACGGCCCCGAAATATCCTGAGCACGTCTCGTCTGAACTTCACTCCAGAGCTTCTGATATATTTCGTTTACGGCATATGCCTCATCAGTACCCCTGTATCTGACTGCACGTGAACCATCAGCTTTATTTTTGTATACTATGAAATTCTCGCCGTCTTTATATATGCCAAAGGCACGTGGACCTGTATAATTTTCGCCGATGAAGAACCGCATCTGTGGAAGATTCATTCCTTTTTCATTACAGAATTGCTTCAGTTCTTCAATTGTTTTTGGCACTCCGACGCCGCTCCTCATTACGTTTGCGTTAGGAGCACCGCAATTAGGACAAAAATCCGCGGTATCATCAATAAATGAATCGCAATACTCACATTTAACTTTCAATTTATTTCCCCTTTTTAGAACTTAAGTACGCTCATAAGTCCCCTCTTAAGGACCTGACCGCCTGCCTGAATAAGCTGAGATTCAATCTTTGCTTTTCTCCGTTCAGCGGCTTTTTCCTTCTTTTCTTTTTCTTTTTCAAGAGCTTTTTCCTTTTTCTCAAGCTCTTTCTGAGCTGCCTTTTCCGCAGCTATCTTCTGGCGAAGGGCCTCTTTTTCTTCTGCGATTTTAAGTCGCTGTGCTTCCTTCTCCTCTGCAATCTTAAGTCTCTCAGCCTCTTTTTCTGCAGCCTTTTCTGCGGCAAGCTTCTCTTTTTCCGCCTGCTTCTCTGCATCTTCTTTAGCTTTTGTTTCTGCAGCAATACGAGCCTCATCGGCTTTTATTTCCGCATCAATTTCGGCCTGCTCAACAAGGACTTCATAAGCGCTTATTGCATCAAAGCTTTCGTCATACTTTTCTCCCATTATGGAATTCATCATGATGGAAGCCTTAACTGCGGGATTGCAGGCCGCCATAAGGCTTTCGGGACAGATAATCTTTGTGTCCTGAACAATTCCGGGAACACCTTTTTCATCAAGGAATGATGTAAGTGCCTCGCCGGTTCCAAGTGTCATTATCTTCTCTTCTGTATTGAATTTAGGGTTTACTCTGAATGTCTGGGCTGCCGTACGAACTGCCTTCTGTTCTGCGGGAGTATATGCTCTTAATGCGTGCTGAACACGATTTGAAAGCTGTGCAAGTACAGCATCCGGTACGTCTGAAGGAGACTGTGTAACAAAATAGATTCCGACTCCTCTTGATCTGATAAGCTTAACAGTCTGCTCAATTTTTTCCACCAATGCTTTGGGAGAATTCTTAAATAACAGATGAGCCTCATCAAAGAAGAATACGAATTTAGGCTTATCGCTGTCTCCTGCTTCAGGCAGCTGCTCAAAAAGTTCTGCCAGCAGCCATAAAAGGAACATTCCGTAAAGCTTAGGATACTGAATAACATCAACTGCATGAAGAATATTGATCATGCCCCTGCCATCTACATCCTGGGTGAACCAGTCGTTTATGTCCAGTGCAGGTTCTCCGAAGAAAGAATTGCCCCCCTGATCTTCAAGCGGAATCAGTGCTCTGACAATCGCACTGATAGATGCTGATGCAACGTTGCCATACTTAACCGAATACTCAAGTCTATGCTCATTTACATGATTAAGCACTGCTCTTAAGTCTTTTATGTCGATAATCTTAAGTCCCTTTTCGTCCGCAATTCTGAAAACAACGTTCAGTACGCCCTCCTGAATTTCGGAAAGGCCCATAATCTGTGCAAGAAGTGTAGGACCAAAATCAGAAATTGTTGTTCTTACAGGATGTCCGCCTTTTGCATAAATATCCCAAAATGTTACAGGAAATCCTTTATATGCAAAAGTATCGCGAATGCCAAATTTGTCTATTCTCTTCTGCATTCCCTCATTATCGGCACCGGGCTCTGCAAGTCCTGAAACATCGCCTTTTACGTCACACACAAACACCGGCACTCCTGCAGCAGAAAAGGATTCCGCCATAACCTTCATTGTAATGGTTTTACCTGTACCACTGGCACCTGCTATAAGTCCATGTCTGTTTGCCTGTGACATTTCAAAAAAGACCTTCTGAGGATTTTCCTCATTTGAAAGTCCCATGTAAATTTTACCGTTCTCGTACATAATTCTCCTCCGAATAACCCCACAACCCTTTGACTTACCTGTATTATCTTATCACTTTCACAAAAAAGGCACAAGTAAAAAGAGTGCGTAATACTATTGATTATTACGCACTTTGTGTAAAAATAGACCCTTCTATTGGAATAAAAAGTATTCAAAGTCGAAATTCGAGCCGGGCATGAATATAAATTCAATTGTCCCATTGCCTGTAACCCTTGTTATATCAAACTTCTGTTCTTCTGAATTGTATAAAAATTCAACTATTTCCGTTTCCATTTTTCCATCCTTTGTAAAATGGATATGAATTGGATTTTTGTCCAGCGGAGTTCGGCCTTTTATTGTTATTGTGGTTGCTCCTTTTTCACCAAAATTCATGTTATCGAAACGCAGTGTAACGTTATTTCCGATTTTGTTTACTGCGTTTTTATCAATAACATAGTTGTCTCCGCTTATACTGTCAAATTCCGATGCATTTATTCTTTCGTAGGCTTTTTCTTTATATAAAAAGGTAAATCCCTTTAGGTGTATTTTCTGGCAATTCAGAATGAAGCTTAGTCCATGAATTCCTTTAAGTCTTTTAGGCAGCTTAAAGGTTTCTTCCTGGTATACGTTCCACTTTGAAGGTTTCTGATATACGACAGTTGCCAGAAGTTCGGCACCATTTTCATAGTCTCCATCATATATTTCAACAGGATACTCTTCGCTTGTAAGGGCAAAAATCCACATTGTGATCTCGTCCGAGCCGAATTCTCCAAAATCAATATCTTTATAGAAAACGCCGCTTCTTTCGTTTCTGCTTGTAGCGATTCCTTTTTCGTTACCGGTTCCCACGTCTCCTATTGTTTTTTCGTAGAGACCGGCAGGATAGAAATCATAGGCATCCGAGAAAGCACATCCAAAGCCTTGGGCCGACAGTTCTATCTGAGATAATATTTTGATCTTATCACCAACTGTAGAGTAGGCTCTCAGATAAAAATCACCGTCCCCTTTGCCTGTAACTGTGACAAAATCGCCGTCCTGTTGCAGTGTTGCTGTTTTTATTTCTATGCCTGCAGCATTAACAACAGCCCAATGTATCTCCCCTTCTGCTCCGTAAGGTCTGATTATAGCTTTATATTTTGCGGAAGGATTTTCTTTAGTCAGAGTTTTGCCGTAAGATCCGTCAACCCTTGAAATCTCTATTTTTCTTGCTGGAATTCGGTCAGTACGTCTTTTTACGCTGATTTCGATATTTCCTTCCGAAATCCTTTCAATAACCGCAAGGAGTTTTCCGTTAAAGAGTTTTCTTACGTTGCTCCGGTATGAATCATAATCCGTTGAATCACCATTATCCATTCCCACAACTCTGGCATTGTCTGAAACGTTTACTTCGACATAATCCATTGCATTTTCGACACATAGTCCTTCAATATCAAGCATATCAATATGTACAAAGTATATCCTTCTGTCATCAGCATAAATTACTGCCTTTCTGACATAATTTTCAGGATTGTCAAGTAGATTTCCTTTTTTATCCTTCATTAAATCTGATTTTTGAATCTTACATTCTTCAACATATATGTCCGGTGCCACAGAATCGCTAAACGATGTTTTTATATCGAAAGCCACTGCTTCACCTGAGCGGTCATATGCAATCGCGGAAATCGAGCCCTCTTTATATGGAATCTGCCATGTCGGGAACTTTATTTTTCCGTCTTCCTGAATCAGCTGTCGACGGCCTAATGACTCCCCCTCCACTTTAAGCTCCACTTCATAGCAATTAGAGGCAATTCGTACATCGATAAGCTGTCCCTCATTCCAATCCCAATAAGGTAATAAATGAACAAAAGGGGTGCTCTCATAAGTCCAGTCCGATGCGTACATATAAGCAAGATCCTTAGGAAATCCTGCCGTATCAAACATTCCAAAATAACTGTTCTTTGTGTGATAAGGTGTTGGTTCTCCAATATAGTCAAAGCCTGACCAAACAAATTGTCCCAAAGAAAATGCGTTTTCTCTTTCAGAGTTCAAACATTGTTCAGGTGATTTTGCTCCCCAGCTTGTTGTAGAGTTTCCAAGGCTTGAGCATTGTTCATCAATTTCTGATAAAATGCTTTGTGAAGCCGGGAAGTGATATGTTCCGCGGCTTGATACTATTGATGATGTTTCGGAGCCATAAATAATCCAATCAGGATGTTCTTTGTGATGTTGCTCATACAACCTCTCTGTATAGTTATACCCAATGCATTTGATTACATCTGCACATTTTTGTGTGTTTTCCCATGCAATATAATTCGATGCCAAAGTAACAACGGCATTTCCATGAGAATCATATTTCTTTACCTCATCAATAAGTCGCTGCATTGTTTCTTTGCCTTGTTCACTGACATGTGTATCACTTATTTCATTTCCTATTGACCACATTACAACCGAAGGATGATTTCTGTCCCTTGTAATCCAGCTTTTCACATCATTTTCCATCCACTCGTTGAAAAATCGTGCGTAGTCGTAGGTGGTTTTGGGACGTAACCACATATCAAACGACTCATCCTGAACCATAATTCCCAATTCATCACACAATTCAAGCAATTCAACAGCAGGAGGTGTGTGTCCTGTTCTGATGGCATTTACTCCAAATCGCTTAAGTATTTTAAGTCTTCTTTCAATTGCTTCACGATTAATCGCCGATCCGAACAACCCCAGATCATTATGTTCACAAGTTCCTTGTAATTTAATATGCTTTCCATTCAAAAATAACCCATCCGGAGTAGCTTTAAAATCTCGGAAACCGATTACGAAACCATCTTCATCCACCGTTTCGTTACTATGAATAAGCTCAACCTTGAATTTATAAATGTAAGGACTTTCAGGGCTCCATAATTGAGGTTTGTTTATAATTTGTTCTACTTCAGTAGTGAGTTTTTTGCTGTCTTCTGCTCCAATATATGGTATAGGTACCTCTGTTACAAATACGGTCTTTTCATAATTGTCATTCTCAAAAAGAGAATACCTGCAATAATCCCCTTCTTTCGTTCCAATTATCTGACTATTCGCTTTCAATAAAAAGTTTTCAGTTTTTTTATCATTATAAATCGCTTCAGAGCTGACATAAGTACTATCAATTACTAAATATTCCGCAGGCTTTGTGATAATCCACACATTACGAAAAATGCCGGCACCACTGTACCATCTTGAATTCGGACTTATATAATTTACTTTAACAACAATAACATTATCCTTTTCAACAAGATAATCAGTAATCTCGAAGGTAAATGTAGTATATCCATACTTCCACTCAAAAATCTTTTCACCATTAATAAAGATTTCAGAATCCATATAAACACCTTCAAATCGTAAAAAGCAATGACCGCCCATGGAAATATCCGGGCGGTCAAACGTTTTACAATAGTATCCGATTGAGTTTTCATAAAGATTCTTTGTATCGCAAATAAGCCAGTCATGAGGTATCGAAACCTCTGTGAAGCTTAGAATATCAAGATCTGCGATGTCAATTTTTTCTTCGGTGGAAGTCTTCAAAAATTTCCAGGAATCGTTAAATAATCGGTTCATATTGATATTCACTTTCTTTATTTTACAACACCAAAGCCAAGAATTGTAAACTGCTTATCCTCGTCTCCCTGCTGCATTTTAACTGTAACTACATGCTTTTTGCTTTCTTCATCATTAATTATAATCACAGGATGGCAATGTGTCCAGCCAACTTTACGGGGATCCAAAGTTTTAACAAGCTTCTGGTCTGCATATACTTCTGCATTACCAACCTGAGGGCCTGAGCCATCCTTAAAGATAATCAGAAGCTTTTTGCATTCAAGTTCAATTCTGAACTCTTCTGCTCCGAAATTATGCATGTAATTATAAGGGAATTCCTTTGTCTGTGTTACATCATAATTCATTTCGACAGCCTGAAGCATTTCATCCGTGTCACAGAAACTGCCTTCGTGAATAATAATGTCGGAAGGAACATCCTTTTTGTCCACAAGAAATACATCCACAAATCCATCACCAATGGCCGCATTTTTCTTAATTCCCTTATCAGCAGCCTTAAATATCTCTATAATTCCGTCTGCCATAATTCTATGGCCCACATTTGTGGGATGGAACTGATCGTAAAAATATTCGTTTCTCTGAATAAGTGATGTTGCCTTATCAGGATTATTGAATTCAGGCAAAACTGCATTCTTTGTACTGACCATAGGCAGGTCAAGCTTATAGCCTACAGGTGAAAGACGTTCCTGAAGGTTGAAATCATCAGCAAATACAGCAAATTCGAGAATTACTGCAGGATTGTTTTTGCCCTTCAAAATCTTCTTTACAAGAGACTCATAACATTCGCCTCTCGTTTCATCATCAGCATCATTTACGGCAAATTCTACAACAACGATATCAGGGGTGTTGGCACCGTCAGCAAGAATATCTCTGTCATATCTGAGCATACCAAGCTCAGAAGGTGTTCCGCCAACTCCTGCCTTTACATACTTGACATTTGTAAAGGGCTTAACTCCTGCCACCTTACAAAAGCCTTCGTATACAAGGTATGCATAGCACTTATTGTTAATGGGAATAGCACCTGCACCCTGTGTAATGGAGCCACCGATAGCAGCAATGCAAACTTCTTTTCCTGCTCTTGCATCATCAATAGCTTTCTTTATTCTGTCAAGATTTCCAAGATTCATTACTGATTTGGAAATCATATTCCAGTACTTTTCTGATTGAACATCCACAACTCTGTCAGGAATAACTTCAGGAGCATCAAATCCGGGATTAAGGTAGAACTTTACTGATACAGTGGCTGTAACATTGGGCTCAGCAAATTCGAATCTGAACTGTCCAAGTACTCTGTCATTACCGGTCCATTCAACTGTGTTTAAGTCAATGTATTCTTCTGCACCTGTAAGAGGGATTTCCTTGGTGATTGTTGTTCCATCACCGGACTGTTCAGCTTTTCCATAAAACTGAGTGCAGAATAAGGTCTTATCAACCTTAACTTCACTGTCAGGAGCAAGTTCTGCAGTGACACCGATTCCGCAGACAAGCTTTCTGAAGCCTTCTGCGTCCTCTAAAAGCTTAAGCATTTCTTTATCCTGGATGTTACCCACAAGTCTTGCGGAAGTAACCATTCTTCCATCCTGATAGAGATATTGAACATTTAAGCCATTAGCCTGATGAAGTCCGAAAATCGCTTTATTTCTAATTATGTAGAAAAATTTACCTTTGCTCACCGCATCAGTGGGTGTTTGTCTTTCCATGAATAAGAATCCTTTCAATGATTACGCCTACTTCCATTGCCGTAATCGTTATTTTATTTGTTCCTTTCTTAATGCTCAGATCAAACTTTGTACGTCTTTCTTGAGCAATTACATCTCTGCACCAGCGAGGGTCGGAATTTTCACCTGCCATAAAGTCATTGGGTACAAGATTAAGAACTTCTTCCTTGCCGTCGTTGACACTGATTTTAACATTAAGTGCCCCACCGAATTTAAGCGGATTTGTAGGAGCAGTAATCAGCTCAGCTGTAAGTTCGCCCTCATAGGGAGACTCAAATTCCCATGTAGCGGAAGGTGCTTTCTCAGTTTCTTCATAGTCATCAATACGATTAAGAACCTTAAGACCTTCCTCATATTTTCCATAGCCGGAAAGATTAACAAATGTACCTGTGACACCATCCTCCTTTGAGGTCAGACAAGATGGTGTAAGAACGATGCAGTCCTTTTCGACTACATCTCTTATTGAACCGTACTCGGAACGTTTTGCAGGCTTAAATGCTGCCTCAAAGCCTACTGTCTCTATTTCCACAGCAGTACCATCATTTCCGCGTACTGTATATATATGATTTTGTCCGTCAAGATTCTTTGCGTCAACACGAAGAATATCTGTTTCCGCTGTCTTTCCTGTAAGTTCGCCGTCTATTGTATATTCGATTTCATTTTCGCCGCAGTTACTGATTTCAATATAGCTTCCAACCTTATCAATAACCATTCTCATGGGACGGCCGTAAACTCTTACGTAAACACGCTCCTCATCAGCCTTGGAAAGCTTAAGTAAAGGTTTCTCTACAGGAGTGAAATCATAGAGAACGGGCATTCTCATATCGAAATCGTTCCATGTTGTAAAGCCGATATGAGCTTCAAGCTGCATGCCGTGCCACTTACCGTTTTTAAAGTGATCAAATTCATCAGCAAGAATCTTGTCCTTTAATATGCAACGCTTTGCAGCAAGAGCATACTTTTCAGCTTCTCTCTTTCCCTGATTTGCATACAAATGGTTTTTGTCCGTATAGAGCCACATGAGATAAAGATTTGTAGACACAAGAAGCGGCCAATAAAGAAGGCTGTAATATGCATCTCTGTTCTCCATCTTCATATTCTCGTTTATTTCAATAGCACGCTTTTCCAGATCTTCAACGAAGTTTGTAAGCCTGTCATTTTCAAGATTTCTGCAAACCTGATAAACGCCGGAATGAACTGTTTCGGGACGGCGCTGGGAATTCAGGAAATATGCATCATCAATAAGTGTTGAAAGTGCCTTCAACTGTTCTTCGCTTTCGCCTGTAAAATTTTCGCGTACAAACTTATCCGTAAACTCTTTAGGGCTGTTAAGGTTTGATGAACCCCACTTCTCATAATCATAACCTAACTGGAGGAAATAGTACAGAGGAACTTCGTTAAACTTAACATCACCTACATTAACAATCCAGATATCCTGAATTCCGAAATCGTAGGCTTCGGTCATTTCTTCCCATACCTGATAAAGTGATGTTGAGTTAACCCATTCAAAGGAAACGGGACCACCGTGATAATCAAGGTGGAAATACATTCCGTAGCCGCCCTTGTGCTCACGCATTTTCTTGGTAGGAAGACCTCTCATATGTCCGTGATTATCCTCACAGAGCATGAGAATTACGTCGTCCAGTGCCTCCCAGCCCATGAGGCCTTTTGTTTTCTCATCACCGTAGAAATACTGTTCAACCTCTTTATAGATGGCAAGTGTCTGAGGAAGTGTTACTCCCACTTCGTTTATAAGCTTTTTCTGAGCAAGAATAATACGCTTAAGTGCATTAATATTGTCTTCAAGTGTAGCATTTTCAAGCATGATGGAGTCATATTCGCCTCTCATGCCGATTGTTACAAGGTGATTCTGCTTGCCGCTTCTGACAAGAGCATCTCGCCAGTAATTAAGAAGGCCCTGCTCGTTTTTATCAAAATTCCAGTCAACACCATAAGGAGTATCCTTGCCGTTAACTCTCTTCCACTCTTCAGAAGCTCTGAGACAAGGCTCATGATGTGAATAAGAAACGGTTACTCCCAACTCTGTTGCCAGTTCTTCATTTAACTGTCCGGGACCATCAATAGGGAATGATGAAGCCCACATTGCAGGCCAAAGGAAGTTACCGTTCATACGAAGAAGATATTCAAAAATCACTTCGTAACATTTTGCATTTACTGTTTCACCGAACTTGCTTGTAGCCCAGGTGCCGAAGCAAGGCCATTCATCGTTAATGAAAAAGCCTCTGTACTTTACACTGGGCTGCTTTGATTCATACTTAAAATTCTGAATCTCCAGAGATTCCTGCTTCTTAGGTGTCACATCTCCAAAATATACCATGGGCGTAACGCCGATCATCTCAGAAAGTCGGAACATACCATAAATTCCGCCAAGAAGGTCAGCACCGGTAATAAAGAAAACACCTTCCTCAACAAACTGTCTGTAACACTGATATTTTCCGTTAAAGCCTTCCGGATTAACAGTTACACATATATCACTGGCTTTAAGGTCAACGTCCTTTTCGACACTGACCTTTCCACCGAAAACGCTTTCCACATCAGCTGCAACAATTTTTGCAATACGCATAATGCCGGGAAGCTCGCAGTTTTTTACCACGATTCTGTTACGATTTTTACCGAAAACGAAGCTCATACTTACCCCTTATCAATCAAGCTTTGATTTTAATTGCTGCGGGAGCCTTACCCACAAGTCTTACAGACTCTTCGTCAGGCTGTGAAAGGCCCAGGTAAACTGTATACTCTCCATCATTTACAAAGAACTCACCCTTCTCGTTTACAATTTCAAATGCATCTCTTGAAAGAGCAATTGAAACTTCTGTTGTTTCGCCGGCCTTAAGGGCAACCTTCTTAAAGGACTTGAGCTGATATCTGGGAGCACCTGCCACACCACTTGCAACGTATGCCTGAAGTACAGCTGCACTGTCAATCTTACCTGTATTGGAAAGCTTAGCCTTAAGAACAACATTGTCGCTCTTAATATCGCCTTCTGCCTTTACATCAGCAAGATCAAAGTTTGTATAGTTAAGGCCATATCCGAAAGGATACTGTGCCTTCTTAGTCATATAACGATATGTTCTTCCTGCCATCTTATAGTCTGTGAAGGAAGGAAGTTCTTCTGTGGACTCATAGAATGTCACAGGAAGGTGGCCGGAGAAATCAGCCTCACCGAAGAGAAGCTTTGCAAGAGCAGTTCCTCCCATTGCTCCGGGATAGCCTGCATATACGATAGCTGCAGCCTTTTCCTTTGCGGAAGCAAGGTTAATTGCAGAACCTGCAAGAAGAACAACAATTACAGGCTTTCCTGAAGCATATGCTGCCTCAAGAACCTTCTCCTGAAGTCCGGGAAGATTGAGATCCTTCTTATCACCGGATGCATAAGCATTACCCTGGTCTCCCTCTTCTCCTTCAAGACCTGAATCAAGGCCGATACAGCAGATTACAACGTCTGAAAGCTCATAAATTCCTTTTGCTTCAGCCATTCTGTCATTCTCAACACCGAGGTTTTCAACCCTTTCCTTGTAAAGGTGGCAGCCCTCTGAATAAAGAATTCTTACATCGTCCTTAAGATAATCCTGAAGACCGAGAAGTACTGTCTCGTAGCGAGATGATGTACCTTCATAGTTACCTACAAGAGCACGTCTGTTGTCTGCGTTAGGACCAACTACGCCAAGAGTCTTAAGTGAATCCTTCTTAAGAGGAAGGATGTTGTTATCATTTTTAAGAAGTACCATGGAAGCCATGGATGCTGCAAGATTAAGCTGTCTGTTTGCTGCATTATCTGCATCGGCAAGAGTAAGTCCATCATAAGGGCTTGTCTGGCCGTCCATAATGCCAAGCTTAAATCTTGTTGTGAAAAGGTTTACGCAAGCCTCGTTAACTCTTTCCTCGGAAACAAGTCCCTGCTCTACGGCAGTCTGAAGGTTCTGGAAAAGGTTACCGCAGTTAAGATCACATCCATTGTTCATGGCAAGAGCAACTGCTTCAAGAGGAGTTTCACAAACCATATGTCCCTTAAAGAAATCCTGAATAGCCCAGCAGTCAGATGTTACATGACCCTTAAAGCCGAACTTATCACGAAGGATGTCCTTAAGAAGTGTCTTTGAACCGCAGGCAGGCTCGCCGTTAACGCGATTATATGCCCCCATTACAGCCTCAACCTGTGTATTTTCAATACATTTCTGGAAAGCGTAAAGGTATGTCTCACTCATATCCTTAGGATCAGCCTGTGCATCAAAGGAATGACGGATATCTTCGGGACCTGAATGAACTGCAAAGTGCTTTGTGCAGGCTGCAGCCTTAAGGTATGTTTCATCATGGCCCTGAATACCTTGAATATATCTAGTACCCATACGTGATGTAAGGTACGGATCTTCACCGAAGGTTTCATGTCCGCGGCCCCATCTGGGATCACGGAAAATATTGATGTTGGGAGCCCAGAAAGTAAGTCCCTTATAAATGTCTGTATCACCATGCTTCTGCTGGTTGTTATACTTAGCTCTTCCTTCTGTGGAAACTGCGTCACCGACTCTTTCTGCAAGGTCTTCATCAAAAGAACATGCAAGAGTAACAGCCTGAGGGAATACTGTTGCAACACCTGCTCTTGCTACACCATGAAGAGCCTCATTCCACCAGTTATATGCTTTAACATTAAGTCTGTCGATTGCAGGTGCCCAGTTAAGGGTCTGAAGGCATTTTTCTTCAAGTGTCATCTTGGACACCAGTTCCTCTGCCATCTTTCTGTATTCGTCGCACTTTTCTGTGTTAAAGTTGACGCTGTAATACTTTTCTTCGCTCATAGTAACCTCCGAAAACATAAATATGCTATATGTCAGAAAGTATAGCAAAATCGCGATTTTTCTTCTGCTTATACCATTGCAAATATATATCATTTCTTGCTATAATACCCCTGTTGTTATTTTATTTGGGCAAGGAGTATTCCGATGATTGAAGAATTACACGGAACAAAAGAAATAGTACATCATACTGACTATCCAAGCTTCAGAATTTACGTAAACGAAGTATGTGAAGACTATCCCACACATTGGCATTCTGATATCGAAATCATAATGGCCATCGAGGGAAGTTATACTGTTCTTGTTAACAACAAAGTCTATAAGCTTTCGGAGGGCGATATTATCATTATTCCCAGCGGCGAGATTCATTCTCTCGAATCTCCCAAGGTAGGAAAACGCCTCATTTTCCAGGTGGAGCATGCTCTTCTTCGCGAAGTCAGCGGCTTTGATGCTGCTTACAGCAGATTTTTCCCTTGTGCTATTTTCACCAAAAACGAGGAAAATGATGAATACCGTAAGCTTCGTTCCCTGCTTAATAAGATAATTCAGGAAAAGGCAGACAATGACATTCTTGCAGGTGCAGGCATTCATGCTCTCACACTGTCATTCTTTGTTGAAGCCGGAAGAATCTGTCTTCGTCAGAATTCCGAAAATTCCGGAGAAAGTCATCAGCGTCAGCAAAGCTATATCGATACCTTCTTTAACATTTGCAAATATATAAATGAGCATTGTGCAGAGGATCTTTCTCTGGACCTTGTGGTAAATCTTTCAGGCTTTTCAAAATCACATTTTATAAGGCTTTTCAAGGATTTTACAGGCGTAACCTATTACGAATATTTACAGAATCGTCGCATGGCCAATGCAGAGCTTCTGCTTATAGATACAGGCAGCTCCATTTCTGATGTGGCAATGCAGTCCGGATATAATTCTCTTGCCACCTTTAACAGAGTTTTCAAGGATTCCCATGGTTGCACACCTACGGAATACAGAAAACAGGCATGGATGAACCCCGTAAAACACGAAGGAGATGCATAATGCATCTCCAGATATGAGCGAATAGCGAGAGAACCGCTACGCAGAATGCGTTATAACGCCAATAAGGGCCGAGAGTGAAAAGACATTTTCAAACTCACGGCCCTTATTGGCGTTATTAATTGCAAACGAAGTTTGCGAAGCGGTTCCGAGCAAACGGATTGTCGTATTTAGTTTAATAATTCTGCCAGTTCTCCGCCCTGTTCCTTTATGGAATGAGCCATTAATGCGGCATATGCCCTTGCCCCTTCCGGACGAAGGTGGGTATTGTCTGTTTTTCCATCAGGATAATTGTCATATATGCCTGCTTCAAAGTTCATATAGAGCTTACGGCTTTCTTCGACGCCCTTTTCCAGAACATATTCACGTGTCAATGCATTCATATCAATGACCATGCAGCCTTCTTCTTTTGCAGTTTCCAGAACAGCTGTAATATAATCACCATGAGTATCTTCCAGCTCACCGTTTTCATTGAACTTACGTCTTACAATAGCTGTAAGTAATACAGGTGTTGCCTTGTGCTTTCTGGCCACGTTTATAAAGGTCTTAAGATTATCCTTAAAGGTTCCGTAAGGTGT
>JAKSRZ010000043.1 GCA_024403375.1 Lachnospiraceae bacterium | reverse complement strand
CGTTCTTAAGAAGGCACTTGAGCTTGCACTTCCCGTAATTGTCTGCATTAACAAAATCGACCGTCCTGAGGCTCGTCCCACAGAAGTTATCGATGAAGTTCTTGAGCTTTTCATCGATCTGGATGCTTCCGATGAGCAGCTTGATTGTCCTTTTGTATTTGCTTCCGCAAAGAAGGGTGTTGCAATCCTTGAGCTTAATCAGGATCAGAAAAACATGGAGCCTCTTTTTGAGACTATCATTGATTATATTCCCGCACCTACAGGCGACCCTGAAAAGGGTACACAGGTTCTTATTTCCACCATCGACTACAACGAATATGTTGGCCGTATCGGTGTAGGTAAGGTTTCCAATGGTTCCTTAAAGGTAAATCAGGAAGTGTGCATTGTTAATGCTCATGAGCCCGAAAAGACTCGTAAGGTTAAGGTTTCCAAGCTTTATGAGTTCGATGGTCTTAAGAAAGTGGAAGTTACTGAAGCAGGCATCGGTTCCATCGTTGCAATCTCCGGTATTGCAGACATTCACATTGGTGATACTCTCTGTTCCGTTGATGCTCCGGATCCCATTCCTTTCCAGAAGATTTCCGAGCCCACAATCGCCATGACTTTCTGCGTAAACGATTCTCCTCTTGCAGGTAAGGAAGGTAAGTTCGTTACATCAAGACACCTTCGTGAGCGTCTTTTTAAGGAGCTTAATACTGACGTATCCCTTCGTGTAGAAGAAACTCAGACTACAGAGGCCTTCAAGGTTTCCGGTCGTGGTGAGCTTCATCTTTCCGTTCTTATTGAGAACATGCGTCGTGAAGGTTTCGAATTTGCGGTAAGTAAGGCTGAAGTTCTTTATAAGACAGGCGAAAACGGCGAAAAGCTTGAGCCTATGGAACGTGCATATGTTGATGTTCCCGATGAATTCTCCGGAGTTGTTATCGAAAAGCTTTCAACTCGTAAGGGTGAGCTTGTTTCCATGGGTAGCATCAGTGGCGGCTATACAAGATTGGAATTTGTAATTCCTTCCCGCGGACTTATTGGTTATAGAGGAGATTTCCTTACAGATACAAAGGGTGAAGGTATCCTCAACACACTTTTCGATGGTTATGCTCCTTACAAGGGAGATATTTCCTATCGTAAGACAGGTTCTCTTATTGCATTCGAAGCAGGTGAGGCTGTTACATATGGTCTCTTCAATGCTCAGGAGCGTGGTTATCTCTTCATCGGACCCGGCGAAAAGGTTTATTCCGGTATGATTATCGGACAGAGTGCAAAGTCCGAGGATATTGAAGTTAACGTATGTAAGAAGAAACAGCTTACAAACACACGTTCTTCCGCTGCCGATGAGGCATTAAGACTCGTACCTCCCCGTATTCTCAGCCTTGAGCAGGCTCTGGACTTTATCGAAACAGATGAGCTTCTTGAGGTAACTCCCGTTTCTCTCAGAATCAGAAAGAAAATTCTCGATCCTCTTATGAGAAAGAGAGCAAACAGAAATAATTAATAAAAAAACAATCGCCCGATTGCATTCACAATCGGGCGATATTTTTTTGATTTACAGATTGTCTTTTACGAACTTCTCAAGTGCCTCAGGGCCGTTGTATCCCACATTCTTTGCCACAACTTCACCCTTCTTAAATGCAAATACTGCAGGAATGCTCATAATACCGTACTTTGCGGCAATTTCTTCTGCATCATCAACATCAATTTTGAAGAAAGAAGCTCCGTCAACATTGTCGGAAATGTTTTCAAGTACCGGTCCTAACATCTTGCAGGGACCGCACCATGTTGCGAAGAAATCAACGAAAGCTACATCTTTCTCAAGTACTTCACTGAATTCAGCTTCGTTTATAACTTTTATCATACATTTATCCTCCTGTATAAGACTTAGTTCAGAAAATGTCATAAACACTTTCCATGTTGCAACTATCTTATATAATACCATATGTAGTCAAGAGCCACAAGAACCCCTTAGTTATGGCAATGTTTGAGAAATCCACCCCTTACAAGTCGGCAATGTAACGGTTTTTTTCATCCCGCAAAAATGATACCCTATATACAAATCTATAAAGAAGGGTATGATACTATGAAAAAAAGGTTTTTTAGTCTAATTGCCATCGCTTTATCGGCAGCACTTATTACTGGATGTTCAGGCAAAGCAGAGCCTGTAGTCCCCACATCTGTTCCCACTGCAACTGAGGCACCTACCGCCACGCCGGAGCCTACCGCTACATCAACTCCGACTCCGGAACCCACTGCAACCCCCGAGCCCACGGCTACTCCTACACCTCGCCCATTCTATGCATCAATTATTCCTACAGCATACACAACCTACATCGGTCAGGGCGGAACAATCGAAGACATCACATATATGGCCCACGATTACATTGGTGACGGAGAACCTGTAGAAAAGCGTGCACATGTGTACCTTCCCGCCGGCTACGACGAATCCAAACAGTACAATGTCCTTTATCTTATGCACGGCATCGGTGGTGACGAAAACGAGTGGGGAATGACCGGACGTTCATCAAACGTAAAGAAAATTATGGACTGTCTCTCAGAAAGAGAAGAAATCGATCCTTTTATCGTTGTTACTCCTAACGGAAAAGCTCTCGCCTGCCCTTATACCGACGGAACAAACGCTTTTTACCAGTTTGGCTACGAGCTTAGAAACGACCTGATTCCTTACATTGAAAGCCACTATTCCACATACGCTGAATATAACGAAGAGGGCTATGATCTTACCGCAACAAGAAACCATCGTGCTATGGCAGGCCTTTCCATGGGCGGTATGCAGACAATCAACATCGGTATTTGCGAGTGTCTCGACATTATAAGCTGGTTCGGTGCATTCTCCGCAGCTCCCACATCCTACGCTGCTTCAAAAGTTGCCAACACAATCAATGAGAGCGAATATAATATTGACTTCTTCTACAACATCTGCGGCACAAACGACGGTACCGCATACTGGAGCCACTCAAACGCAGCCAAGAACCTGAATCTGTACTCCGACAAGCTTACTGTAGGCAAAAACTACAAATGGCAGGAAAAGGGCGGAGGACACGATTTCAACATCTGGTACCTGGGCTTCTACAATTTCGCAAGAATCGCATTCAATCCGGACATCCCGGAAGAATAAATAAACAAATATAATGTTATGAGAAGGGAGTTTACAATGGTTGACTTATTTGAAAAATGCATGGCCAAAAGCAAAGCTGACGAAGCAAGGGAAATGAATATTTATCCTTATTTCCACTCACTTAGCTCCATGCAGAACACAGTTGTCGAGATGGAAGGAAAAAGAAGAATCATGCTTGGTTCCAACAACTATCTCGGACTTACCGCAAACGAAGAGGTAATTGAGGCCGGAATTGAGGCTGAAAGGAAGCTGGGAAGCGGATGCAGCGGCTCAAGATTTCTTAACGGAACACTGGATATTCATCTTGAACTCGAAGCAGAAATCGGCAAATTCCTTGGGGTGGAATCTGTCGTTACATTCCCTACAGGCTTTCAGACAAACATCGGTATTGTTTCTGCCCTCGTCGGTAAGAACGACTACATAATCATGGACCGCGAAAACCATGCAAGTATTTACGATGGCTGCAAGCTTTCCTATGGAACAATGCTCAGATATAAGCATGGTGACATGGAATCACTTGAAAAATGCCTTCAGCAGGTTCCTGAAAGTGCAGGATGTCTTGTCGTTACCGACGGCGTATTCTCAATGGCCGGTGATATTGCAAAGCTTCCCGAAATCTGTGCACTCGCTGAAAAGTATGGTGCCCGCGTTATGGTTGACGATGCTCACGGTATTGGCGTAATCGGAGAAGGTGGACGTGGAACCGCAAGCTACTACGGACTTGAGGACAAGGTAGACATTTACATGGGTTCACTTTCAAAAGCTCTCGCTTCTCAGGGCGGATACCTTGCTGCCAGTGAAAGAATCTGTGACTATGTACGTCACAACTCAAGACCGTTCATATTCTCAACCTCAATGCCCCCCGCAAGTGCTGCAGTTGCCTTAAAAGCATTGCGTATACTTGAGGCACATCCCGAAATGGTTACAACCCTTCAGGGACTTTCAAAATATATGAGAAATCGTCTGAACGAAAGAAATGTTAAGATGAAGCCCTCAAACGGAGATATTATTCCTATCGTTCCGATTTATACTTATGAGCTTATTCCCACGCTCACAATTACTAAGGAACTTTACGAAGCAGGCGTATACGTAAACGCTGCTCTTCCGCCTGCAACTCCTCCTCACGAGGCTCTTTTAAGAAATTCTTTGATGGCAACGCACACAACGGATCTTATTGATGAGGCAGTTGATATTATTGCTGCAACTCTTAAAAAGCATAACATATGATTAAAACATGTATAATAACAGGTGCCAGCTCAGGAATCGGTCGGGCCACCGCAATAAAAATGCTTTCGGAGGGCTACAAAGTTTATGACCTTTCAAGGCATGATGCGAGTACTGCGGGAATAAAGCACATCGACTGCGATGTGACAGATGACGAATCAGTCAAAGCTGCTATAGCTAATGTAGTATCTGAGGAAGGAAATATTGACATACTCATAAATTCAGCAGGAATTGCTGTATCCGGAGCAGTGGAGTTTACTGCTGAAGATACCGCCAACCGCCAGTTTGACGTAAACTTTTGGGGTATGGTCCGCATGAACAATGCAGTTATTCCCGTAATGAGGAAACAAAACAGCGGAAAGATTCTTAATATTTCCTCTGTCGCGGCACAGTACTCTCTTCCCTTCCAAGCCTACTATTCCGCCTCCAAGGCAGCAATCAACAGCTACTCCATGGCAGTTGCCAACGAATTACGTCCCTTCGGAGTTCAAATGTGTGCCATTCAGCCCGGAGATATTGCATCAAACATAACTGCTTCCAGAAACAAATCCATTATGGGAGATGATGTGTATAATGGCAGAATCTCAAAAAATCTCTCCCGAATCGAAAAGGATGAGACAACCGGACAAACACCAGAATCAGCCGCAAGAGCAATTGCAAAGATAGCTGCAAAAAAAACAATGAAACCTATTTACACTATCAGTTTTTCTTACAAACTGCTGTGTTTTATAGGCAGATTCCTTCCAGGAAAAGCAATAAACAAGATATTGTATAGCATGTATGCAAAATAAAAAAACATTAAACACAACTACGCCGAGAGACAATTACTTGCCTCTCGGCTTTTTTCATAAAGAAGATGACACGCGCCCAAGAAGGTCGCGGTCTTTAGGGCTTGCCGCGAGGTAAAGATACCGCAAAACAGTCTGCGACCTCGGGACGAGGTCGCAGACAACAATCGCGAGGTAAAGATACCGAGAAGCTGCCAGAGACCTCGAAACGAGGTCTCTGGCATAAAAGTCGAGGTCGAGATACCGCGTCGCCGGAGTAACTGCAAATCTGCCGGCGTTATTTTTGCAAAAAAACGAGGCACGTTATCGTGCCTCGTTTTGTGTTCTTCGCTTGAGTGTTAATTTTTTATTTAACTTATTAAGCGTGACCGTTGCAGCCAAGTACATCGTAAATCTTGTGAGAAACCATGTCCTTGATGCTCTGACGAGCGGGCTTAAGGTACTCTCTGGGATCGAACTTGTCAGGATGCTCGTTAAGGAACTGACGAACAACACCTGTCATAGCAAGACGGATATCGGAGTCGATATTGATCTTACATACAGCAAGCTCAGCAGCCTTTCTTAACTGCTCTTCAGGGATACCTACTGCATCAGGAAGCTTACCGCCGTTCTCGTTGATCATCTTAACGAATTCCTGAGGAACGGAAGATGAACCGTGAAGAACGATAGGGAAGTTAGGAAGTCTCTTAGCTACTTCCTCAAGGATGTCGAAACGGAGGGGCGGAGGTACAAGGATGCCCTTTTCATTTCTTGTGCACTGCTCAGCTGTGAACTTGTATGCGCCGTGGGATGTACCGATAGCGATAGCAAGGGAGTCACAACCTGTCTTTGTAACGAACTCTTCTACTTCTTCAGGACGTGTGTAAGAAGAATCTTCAGCAGAAACCTTAACTTCATCTTCTACGCCTGCGAGTGAACCGAGCTCTGCTTCTACAGTAACGCCATACTTGTGAGCGTAATCAACAACTTTCTTTGTAATTTCAACATTCTCTTCAAAAGGCTTGGAAGAAGCGTCGATCATAACGGATGTGAAACCACCGTCGATACAAGACTTACATGTCTCGAAATCCGGGCCGTGATCAAGGTGAAGAGCGATCGGAATTTCAGGATAAACGAGTGCAGCAGCCTCAACGAGCTTTACAAGGTATGTGTGATTTGCGTAAGCTCTTGCGCCCTTGGAAACCTGAAGGATAACAGGTGCCTTTGCTTCTGCAGCTGCTTCTGTAATACCCTGGATAATCTCCATGTTGTTTACGTTGAATGCGCCTACTGCGTATCCACCTGCATAAGCTTTTGCGAACATTTCTTTCGTGTTAACTAATGCCATAATATTTTCCTCTCTTTTTCTTTAGTAGGGGCTATGCCCATCGCGATTAATATACTACAAGATTTCGGTTTTGTCATTCTTTTTATTGTTAATTATTAATCAATATTGCTTTATTATTGCCCAAAAACTACTAATTCAATCGATTGAGGATAGTGCAGAACTCTGTTCTGTAGTCATTTTTGCCTGCAGATTCTTTTGCGGACTCTTTGGCATGTTCAAGACTTGCCGTTCCTTTATATTCGCTGTTATTGATAACAAGGGCCGCCTCAACTACAGCAGCTGCAAACATAAGATCGTCACTTGGTGCATCGTATGTCATTTCCACAGGATATTCTTCAAGGGCACTTACATCGCCGTCAGGCTGTTTGTAACGTACG
This sequence comes from Lachnospiraceae bacterium, assembly GCA_024403375.1. Classification (GTDB taxonomy): domain Bacteria; phylum Bacillota; class Clostridia; order Lachnospirales; family Lachnospiraceae; genus RGIG3528. The sequence goes on along the minus strand of JAKSRZ010000043.1, from coordinate 14,569 downwards.
GAAAGTGTTAAGATTTCTTCGGGGTCTGCTGCAGTTGTAAGTTCACGGTCACCCTGATATTTAAGGCCTGAAGAAGAGTTTTCTCCGTCGGCGTAAACGAGTTCATAAAGGACTGTAACCTGCTGGCCTGCACCTACTTCACCGCCGTCTTTCTTGTCATCATTGAAGTCGTCCGCTGCCATTGTGCGGTTTTCATATCCGAGAAGTCTGTACTCAGACACCTTTGTGGGATTGAATTCCACCTGGAACTTTACGTCCTTTGCCACTGTAACGGTTGTTTCCTTAAGCTTTTCAACAAGAACTCTTCTTTCTTCTCCGATACAGTCGATGTAGTAATAGTTTCCGTTTCCGGCGTCTGCAATTCTTTCCATATTTGCGTCTGAATAATTTCCTGCACCGAAGCCTAAAGTTGTGAGGAAAACGCCTTGATCTTTCTTTTCTTTAATGAGGTCAACCAGGCCGCTCTGGCTTGTTACTCCAAGGTTCATATCGCCATCGGAAGCAATAATGACTCGGTTGTTTCCTCCCTCAATAAAGTGCTCAAGTGCACATTTGTATGCACCCTCAATTCCGCCGGAGCCGTTTGTGCCTCCGCCTACCTCAAGGCTTTCAATAGCTTTGATTATTTTCTTCTGATTATTCCCGCCGGCACCTTCAAGAACGACTCTGGCGTTGCTGGCATAGGTTACTATTGATACTGTATCGTTTTCGTTAAGTGATTCTGTAAGAAGTTTGAAGCTTTCTTTTACAAGATCGATTTTGTTTGCACTACGCATAGAGCCTGAAGTATCTACAAGGTAAACAAAGTTATTTCCTTTATTGTCAACTTCTTTCTTGTTTGCCTCCACTGTCATCATAAGAAGTCCGTGTTCCGGATTCCAGGGGCATGCGGCTGTTTCGTATTGTACCGAAAATGCTCCCTGGCTTTTGTTATTAACACTATAGTCAAAATAATTTACCATTTCTTCAATACGGACAGCACCGCTGGGAATCTGGCCAAGCTGATAGTTATCTCCAAGCACCATTCGTCTGAAGTTGGTGTATGATCCGGTGTCAACATCAGCTGCAAAGGTTGAAAGTGGCATGGTTGAAACCTTCACAAAGCTGTTCTCAACTATTTCATTGTACTCTTCCGTGTTGAATTCAGGCATTGCCATCGGTTCTTCCATGATAAGCTCGTCTGATGCTACAGTCTTTGCCTCATATACCAATGTTGCGTCCGGCTTCGCATTATAGTTGCTGTAGTTTGTAACGTCATATGACGCTTCTTTGCTTTTGCCGCAGGCTGTCAGGGTTAACACCATAACTGCGGCCAATATAATCGCTGTTATTTTTTTCATATTCTCCTCCTTTGGTGCTCTGTGCACCTATGCCCATATAAACGTATCATATTTCTTTTGGTTTCAAAAAAAGTCAAGGTTACGTTACGCACCTTGACTTTACTGCTGTTCCATTTTCTATTTTCTGTGACCGGCTATAACTATTATCAGACCGACAACGAGTACAAAACCGCCGCTTAATGCTCCGATTATTATTGGTCTCAGGTCTTTCGGAGGGGCCTCAGGTTCTTCGGGAATTATTCCGCAAAGTCTGTCATATTCTGCCTGATCAAAGGTATCTTTTCCTTGGTTTTCCGTAAGGTATACCGCTGCCTCATCAATAATTTCTTCCTTCTCGGCGGTATATATTATATCCGTAATTCCTACAGATACTCCGGCATAATGGAAATTCGCGGTTCCGATTACATTTTCGCCCTTTTCGATTTTTATGAGGGGCGTAAGCTTACATTTGTTTTCCACATCAGCAAAGGAACCGTTAATGGGAAGTATCAATGTTGCGTCTTTTACGGAAAGTGCAGAGGAGACTTCATAAACAAAGGCATCCTCATCATCAAAGAGAACCGGAAATGCGTTGGCTTTTAAGTCCTCTGAGGCTGCACTGGCTCAATATAAGTGGAAATTCTCGTAGCCATAATCAAAGAGTGCAATGGTATCTGTGTAGCAGTCGGCCTGTGCGGCTTCTTTCATAACTACGCAGATAAGTGTGAGGCCGTCTCTTTCGCAGGCTGTTACAAGGCACTGTCCCGCTTCGTCGGTATGGCCTGTTTTTCCTGCAAATACGCCGTCGTATGCAATTTTCTTTCTGAGTATCTGGTGTGTCTGTGCTATAACTCTTGATTCACAAAGGTTTGTGGCCGGCACCTCGTAGTAGTGATTATGGGAGATTCGGCAGAAGGTCGTATATTCAATGCATTTATTCATTATTCGTGCCAGATCGTAAGCACATGTATAATGGTTTTCGTCATGAAGACCGTGCATATTCTCAAAATGGGTATTTACCAAACCGAGGTCCTTGGCACGTTCGTTCATCATTTTGACAAAGTTCTTTGCAGATCCGCCCACGTGTTCTGCAACCGCATATGTCACCTCGTTTGCGGAAGCCAGAAGAACCGCATACAGTGCGTCTTCCATGGTGATTCGCTCTCCGGTAATCATACCGATTCTTGATGAATCCCATCCGACGCTTGAAATTGCATCGTGTGACATTTCAACTATATCGGAAAGGGGGCTTTGTTCCACAGCCAGAAGGGATGTCATAAGCTTGGTCGTACTGGCGGGATACATTCTTTCTTTTGCGTTCTTTTCGTAAAGAATCGTTCCTGTGGATGATTCGTAGAGAATCGCCGCTTCTGCCATTATTTCCGGGGCTTCGGGCCATTTTGCATCCTCGGGAGCGGCCAGTATTTCATTGAGGGGCGTCCCGAAAGCAACGCATAAAAAGCCGCAGGCAAGTATTAACGCTGCGGCTCTCTTTATGTTTTTAATTATCTTTTTGCAATGAGACAACATATTTTATTTCCAAGGGCGGAAAACTTCTCTTCGTACTCTGTCATTACGTTTCCTTCAGCAAGTTCGCTGTGGTGAAGGTCATATGACACAAAGGTAAGATTCCAGCCTGCTTCTTTCATTTCTTCAACGGAAAAGTCAAATAAATCCTTGTTATCGGTCTTAAAAATGACTTCACCGTCGGCCTTCAGTACTTTATCATATTTTACGAGATATTGTCTTGATGTCAAGCGTCTTTTGGCGTGGCGGGCCTTGGGCCAGGGGTCGGAAAAGTTAAGGTATATTCTGCTGATTTCATTCTCTTCAAATAAATCAAGAATTTCTTCTGCGTCTTCACAAAGGAAGCAGAGATTCGGTGTAGGATTCTCGTCTGCCTCACGCTTTTCCACGGCACGTACCAGTACGCTTTCAAAGCGTTCGATTCCGAGATAATTAATGTCCGGATTCTGTTTTGAAAGGGTTGTAATGAATTTTCCCTTTCCCATGCCGATTTCTACGTGAAGTGGATTGTTATTACCGAATACCTCATTCCACTTGCCCTTATTTTCTTTTGCATTATGAACAACGAATTCACTTTCGGCACACTTTTCAAATGCACCCTTAACCTTTTTAAGTCTCATTTCAATCACCCAAAAACTGTATTTCTGATTTTTCCCACAGATACATATCCATTAAGAAGTGCCTCAATATCGGAGCCTTCCATTGCTTCCTTTACGGGTTGTCCCTCCAGCTGTATAAGAATGCCTTCTTCGGTCTTTCCCTTTTCGTTGTATGCATCTGCGTAATATTGATGACGTGCCAGCTTTCTGTCCCAGAGAATTCCTTTGCAATCCTCGGGAGAGCAGGACGGGAAGTTTACGTTCCAGATTTCTCCACAGAGAGGCTTCTGAGCAAAGATTTTTTCCACAACCTCTTTGCCATATTTGTCCGCAGTTCCGTAATCATCTACAAAGTCTGTTGAAAAGGCAATAGCGGGAATTCCTTTCATAAGACCCTCCATAGCCGCTGCCACAGTCCCTGAATAGCATGTTTCTATGCTTGTGTTGTATCCGAAGTTCATGCCGGAAAATACGTAGTCGGGCTTTTCTTTCAGCAGATATTCCAATGCAACTTTCACGCAGTCTGCAGGGGTTCCGTCCAGTGAATAGGCTTCTACTCCCTCAACGGGAAAGGCCGCCTTTTTAAGTTCCATATTCTGGCAGATTGTGATTTTTGCACTCATGGCACTGCACTGATGTGCCGGAGCCACAACCACCACTTCTCCGAACTGCTTTGCAAGTTCTGCAAGCTTTGCTATACCCTTTGCATTGATTCCATCATCGTTACTTACTAAAATTCTCATTGTTTTTTCTTCTCAATCCAGCTGATAATTTTCTGAATGTTGCCGCCTCTTGCTTCGACAAATTCTCTTATGCATTTTGAGCTTGCGTATCCTCCGTAAAGAGCCTCTTTAGCCGATCCTGTTTTGGGGTATCGCTTAAAGAACTGGTCAAACAAGGGGCCGTATGCACCTTCATACTTGTCCAGAAGAGAGTGCAGTTTTTCGGGTTCAAATGTAGTTTCTCCGATTTCCTGCAGTGCTTTCTCATACTCTTTTACAAAGCCTTCATTTGTCATCAAATATGCAAACATTAATACTACAGGGTTTGAGGTATCTTTGTCAAGTAAACCTAATGGTTTATAGTTATCTTCTTTAACTGTATTTGTTGCTGCCTCGCCTTTTCCGCTGACTCCTCCGAAGTCCAGGTCAAGCATGGCAAATCTCCAGCGTCCGTCCGCATATGGATTTTCAGGGTCTATTGTGGCTGCTCTCCATATTACCCAGTTTTTTCCCGGCCAGTCCCATTTGTTATTCATCCAGACTTCGGTAACAAAATAATCACGCAGACTATCCACATCCACCAATTTTGAGAACGCCTCGTAGTCCGCAGCATTTTTCAGGTCTGAATGGTTATTGAAAAACAGGAAAAGGCTCTTCAGGAACAAATCATCCTGAACATTCTTAGGAAGTGGGCCTTCATCCAGCTTCCATCCTCTTTCGTACTCCTCAGCATCACCTTTATATATGACTACATTATCGCTCTTAACTCCGTAATGTGATTCAAAGTAATCTGCGGAATAGTCTTCCTCCAGCACATAAAGGCCGAAGTATTCTCCGTTAATGTAAACTACACAGGGTCTTGCAGCCTGGGTTGAAAGTTCCATGTCTTTGACGGCTTCCTGCCAGAAGGCATCATTAAATTTTGCCTGAAATGTTGTATTTCCGCCTGCTCTGAGCACCAGGGTATCAAATTTCTTAATCTTGTTCCCTTCGCTGTCTTTTGCATCCTTTCCAAAGACGTCATATTTGAATTTTTTATCACCATATTCACTGCGTGCATAGAGCCTCAGGCCCTTCTGCAGGTCGGATCTGGAATAGTTGCCCTGGACACGAATACCGCAATCTGTTGATATTACCTCAGTTGCTCCGACTTCATCCATCTCGAACATTTCCAAATGCGCTCTTTTTTCCCACTCTCTGCCTCGTTGTGAATAGTTTGCATCAACTTTCCTGAAATCGTCCGGAGATGCCCCGGGGTTCAATGCCTTATACTCTTTATATGCTTCTTCAAATATGTTTCCCTTTACATATATACCTGTTTCAGGATCAAACAAATCGTCATAATCCACGGTTATGCTTAATACCGCAAGGGGCTTTCCTGCTGCCTCACAGGACTCTTTAATTCCTTCTATGTGTGATCCGGTTCCTCCTATAAAGTAAGTATTGCTTGTCACACTTCCGAAGGTTCCGTCCGGAAGCTTCGCACATGCTCTGATGACCGAGCATTTATCAACATCAGTATCAGATGGGGTGGAAATTTTGCATTTAAGCTCCCCATTCTTGAATTCTGACCATGCAGTACAGTACAATGTGGGATCGATGGCTGCTATTACGTTAGCAGCACTCTCATTTCCTATTCTGATACAATCCTCATACTTTAACGCAGTATCGCTGTTTGCCGGATTGCTTCCATCTGTTGTATAATAGATTTCCGTGGACATTTCGCAGGACAAAAATAATGAAAACGCAGAATTATAGGCACCTCCTGATGCAGAAAAGACGACGTCTTCTCTCTCGGTTTTTATTTCCATCGGCTTAGTGTCCGCAGCGTATTTGCGGTCTTTTTTGCCTTCCGTCTGCTGCAAGGGTTCAGGCTGCTTTATTTCCTGTTCAGCCGAACCGACAACTGATTCAGCGGACTTTTCAGGCGTGCTCTTAACTGCTTCCGTAATAACCGGAACGGTCTGTTCTGCCGGTTCTGCTTTTTTTGTACAGCCTGCCAGTGCCAGTGCTGCTGCTAGCATAATAAACGTAACCCCTTTTTTCATTTTACCCTCCAAAAAATGCATTTCATACCTTTCAAATTGCATTTTACACAACATTAAAACGCAGGACAACACGATTTTTTCAACCACATAAGCCGTAAAAATTACCACTTAGTCATTTTATGTTTTCAAATGAAATTTATCTGCTATACTGTGCACAACGAAAGGAACACATCATGAAATTCAAAGTGGAAATCGACGAAAACTGCATAGAACCCGAAATCACAGTCAAATGTCATGAGCTGACGCCCGAAGTCATTGCTTTACAGAAAGCTCTTGGTTCCCTGGGAACCGGAACACAGACTCTGGCTCTTACAAAGAATGATACAGAATTCTTTTTACAGGCTGATGACATAATCTTTTTCGAAACAGATGAGCGAACAGTCAACGCACACACTGCCGACAATGTGTATCAGACAAAATATAAGCTCTATGAATTAGAAAAGATGTTCCCGATGAAATTCATGAGAGTTTCTAAATCGGCAATAGTAAACATTGGTAAGATTTATTCTATCACCAAGGGACTTTCAAATTGTTTCATACAGTTTGCCGGATCGGTTAAACAGCTGTATGTATCCAGAATGTATTACAAGCCTCTGCGTGACAGAATGGACGAAAGGAGATAAATATGAATATCAATTTTGGAGAAAAAAGAGCAAAAAAGGTTATCTGGGGAGTTATGTTCCTCCTTTTAGTAGCAGGAATCATCATAAGTGCATTAGGACTTTTCCAGTTCCCTTCCTTAAGCGTACCCGCAATCATTTTCACAATTATAGCAGTCCTCATGCTTATTGAGGGTATCACAAGCCGCAACTTCTTCGCAATTTTTATGCCTGCTGCAATTCTTGCAATCTGCTGGAGACCGGTTTTAGGAATTCCCACACAGTTTAATAACTGGCTTATTATCCTCTGTGGCGTTCTTCTTTCCTTTGCTTTCAGCCTTCTTTTTCCCGGCTTCAAGAAGTCACACAAATTTAACGTAAACGTTAATGGTACAAACTACACAGTCGGCAAGGATGGATGGAAAACAGAAGACGGAACCGAGGGTTCTTTTAAGAATAATGAATATGTAACCACTTCCCCCGAAAACAATGCAGAAGTAACTTTCGGTGCTCAGGTAAAGTACTATAAGAGCCAGGAATTCCAGAACGCAAATCTTGAAGCAAACTTTGGTAACATCAAGGCTTACTTCACAGATGCAAAGATGCGTGATACATCAGCACATATAAATGTTGATTGTAACTTTGGTAATGTTGAACTCTTCATTCCTAAGGAATGGCAGGTTTCCATCGAAAATGATGGTGCTTTCTCCGGTTGCAATCAGACCGGTGAGGTTCAGTGGGATGGTATCCACACTCTCTACCTTGATGTTGATGTAAATTTCGGTAGCCTTACAATTCATCACGTATAATCAGTTTCCCCAAATACTTAAAGAGCTCCGCCCGATGGCGGAGCTGCTTTTTTATTTAAATTCTGTTTTCAGTGTTGCTTTTCCGGAATTCAGTCTGAACTCACCGATTGCACCGTTAATTATTGTTACGGAAGGTTTTCTGTGTCCGATATCCGCATTCGTAATAATGGGTATGCCCATGTCGCCGATTGCATTGTCTACGGCTTCATCAAAGGTTGTTTCCGTACCGGTGCTGAAAAAGCATGGGCGTCCGAAAACTATGCCTTTTGTATACTTAAACCATCCCATTTGTCTTAAATGCCAAAGGGCAACAGTAAGTCTCTCCGAATCCAGTCCAAAGCTTTCAAGGCACCATACGATACCGTCGTCCTTATATCTTTCAAGAAAGCCTTTAACATATTCAAAGGGGGTACCGATGATTTCCAAAATCGCATCCAGGCATCCGCCTATCATTCTTCCCTTAAAGCTGAGCTCTTTTTCTTTGTGGAGTCCTGTCCATTCGACCGGTGCATCCAGAATATATGGCTCCAGGCCTGTTACCTTGTCCTTCCATCCCGATTGAAATAAATCAAAACTTTCCTGTATTATTTCTTTACCGAGAAGGATATCCAGATTGTAGCCCAATGATTTGTGCCATGGGTCCATGCCAAATTCTCCGAAATTCTGGGAGTAAATGGTTGCCACATCATATTTTGTTGTAATTCCGAACAAGAGACCTGTAGGGTCGGAATAGCCTTGAATCCAGGTGGGATTCTTTACTATCTGCTCATAATCCACATATGGAAGCATCTCGCAAAGGTAGTCTCCTCCGGTTGCTGCAAGAATTGCCTTAACCTTCGGGTCCTTGACCAGTGCCATCAGCTGCGCGCCCCTTGTTTTGGCGTCGGAACTTCTTCCCTTTTCGCAAGTTGTTGCATTTTCGGTCAATACGACGTTAATTCCATATTTCGAAAACTCTTCTTTTGCATGGTTGAAGCAATTTTCATTAACTTCCCCGGGACAGCCTGCTGAACAGCCGGTAACTCCGATGGTATCACCGGATTTCAGAAAATCAGGGTAAATCATCTTTTAGTCTCTTTCTATTTGAAATAACGGTCAAGAAGGCCCTTGAATGCCTTGCCGTGTCTTGCCTCATCCTTGCCCATCTCCTGAACTGTGTCATGAATTGCGTCAAGACCAAGTTCCTTTGCACGTTCAGCAAGCTTTGTTTTGCCTAATGTTGCACCATTTTCTGCATCAACACGAAGTTGAAGGTTCTTCTTTGTGCTGTCGGTAATTACTTCACCGAGAAGCTCTGCAAACTTTGCTGCATGCTCTGCCTCTTCGTAAGCTGCCTTCTCATAGTACATGCCGACTTCGGGATAGCCCTCTCTGAAAGCCACACGAGCCATTGCAAGGTACATTCCTACTTCTGTACATTCTCCTGTAAAATTCGCACGAAGATCTGTCTTAACATCTTCAGGAACATCTGAAGCAATACCTACGACATGCTCTGCTGCCCAGCTCATTTCCTCTTCCTGCTTTGTGAACTTCTGGCCATCTGCATTACATACAGGGCATTTTTCCGGGGGCTGATCTCCTTCGTGAACATAACCACATACGGGACATACATATTTCATATTAATTCCTCCTTATAAATACTTTTCTTCAGTAATAGGAAAATAACATAATTAGCTGAAAATAACAACCAAACACACACATTTTACAAACTTACAGCAATAAATGTTATGTTTTACGCATTCTTAATTTGGTTTTTTTCTTTCAAAGTGATAGACTTTAATCATCAATTTTTTGAAAGGATACCGATATGACAGATGCAAAAATCAAAGAATTAATCAGTACCTTATCTCTTGAAGAAAAAGCGGGACAGCTCCTGCAGGTTTCCGGTTTGCTTTATGATGATGATGCCCTTGTTACAGGCACAATGGATTATTTTAAGATTACCGAAGACGAAAAGAAAATTGCGGGTTCCGTACTTAGTGTAAGTGGTGCGGAAAAGCTGAAAAAGCTTCAGGATAAACTTATGTCAGAGCAGCCTCATCACATTCCGAATGTGTTTATGCTGGACATCATTAATGGTTATGAAACAATTTATCAGGTTCCTTTGGGTCAGGGTGCAACCTTTAATCCCGAGCTTACTGAAAAGCTGGCGGAAGTTGCAGCCAAAGAGGGTGCCGCTGCCGGTATCCATTGTACTTTCTCACCTATGTGTGACCTCGTTCGTGATGCCAGATGGGGTCGTGTAATGGAGTCCACAGGTGAAGATCCCTATTTGAACGGACTTATGGGTGCTGCCATGGTTCGTGGTTACCAGGGTGATGATATAAAAGCAAAGGGTCGTCTCGCTTCCTGCGTTAAGCATTTTGCAGGCTATGGCGGAGCTGAGGCAGGCCGTGATTATGATACTGTAGAACTTTCAGAACGTACTCTTCGTGAGAGTTATCTTCCAGCCTATAAGGAAGCCATTGATGCAGGTGCAAAGCTTGTAATGACAAGCTTTAATACATTGAATCAGATTCCTTCTTCAGGAAATAAGTGGTTGTTAAAGGACGTTCTCCGTAATGAAATGGGCTTTGACGGCATGGTTATTTCTGATTATGGTGCCGTTAAGGAAATGGTTAATCATGGAATCGCAAAGGATGATACCGCTGCCGGCGAACTTGCTATTAATGCCGGAGTAGATATGGATATGATGTCCTTCTGTTATATTCGCGGTCTTCTTGAGCTTGTAGCAGAGGGTAAAGTATCCGAAGAACTTATTGACGAATCTGTATACAGAGTTCTGAAACTTAAGGATGAGCTTGGTCTTTTTGAAAATCCTTATAAGGATGCCAGCGAAGAAGATGAAAAGAAGCTTATTCTCTGTGATGAGCATCGTGCTTTAGCAAAGCAGTCTGCTGTGGAGTCCTTTATTCTTCTTGAAAACAAGGAGAATGTACTTCCTCTTTCCGAAGAATCCGGAAGCATTGCATTTATAGGTCCCTTCGTGGACAGCCACAAGGTGTATGGTTCCTGGACCTTCCCTAAGGATGAAAAGACCATGGTTACCATTCGTCAGGGCATAGAAGGACTTAACCCCAAAAATAACTGCACCTTCAGTCAGGGCTGTCAGTTCTTTACAAAAAACGTGAAGTGCAAGAATGGTGAACGTCTGGAATATGATATCTTAAAGGCTCCCGCAATGTTAGAAGAAGCCATTAATGCAGCAAAGAAGGCTGATACCGTGGTTATGTGTCTTGGCGAATATCATCAGCAGACAGGAGAAGCAGCAAGCCGCACGGAAATACGCATTCCCAAGGGCCAGATGAAGCTTCTTAAGAAAATCAATGAAGTCAATAAAAATATAATCACACTTATTTTCACAGGCCGTCCGTTAGAGCTGGAAGAGGTTTCTGAGCTTTCCAAGGCAGTTATGGTTACCTGGTATCCCGGCGTTGAAACCGGAAATGCTATTGCGGATGTTCTTTTTGGAAAGCAGGAACCGGGTGGTCGTGTTCCTATGAGTTTCCCCTACACTGTGGGCCAGGAACCTTGCTACTATAACCGTTTCCGAAGTGGTCGTCCCAATAATGGAACGTTGGACCAGGGATTCGTTATGGGTTACATTGATCAGATTGACAAAATGCTTTATCCCTTCGGATACGGCAAAACATATACCGAATTCAGCTACAGCCCGGTAACACTTTCCGCTGATAAGCTTACCGGAAACGCACCAATTAAGGCGTCTGTTACCCTGAAAAACGTGGGCGAAAGACCGGGCACGGAAACTGTGCAGCTGTACGTTCAGGATCTTTACGGCAGCGTTGTTCGTCCTAAAAAGCAGCTGAAGGGTTTTGAAAAGGTCACACTTAATCCCGGCGAGGAAAAGGTTGTTACCTTTGAAATTACGGAAGATATGTTCCGTTTCTACGATATCAACATGAACTTTACTTCCGAACCGGGTGACTGCAGAGTATTTGTAGGCCCTGACAGTGAAACCGAAAACTGTGCATATTTTACTTTAGAGGCATAAAATGAAAACAGAAGCATTAAACTCAAAAAACTGCAAAATACTGGGCCGCCACATAATCCATGATGACGTCCTTTATCTCTCATTTTCCGGTTCCTGTGCAGACTTTCTCTTCAACGGAACCACTCTCACAATGAAAATCCGTACCGACAGAGCAGATGATGACATTCAACGCGGCATTCTCGGAGTGTTTGTAAATAATGAATTCACCAAAAAGCTTGTTTTGGATAAGCCGGTGGCTGAGTATGAAATTTACAATAACCCCTCAAACAGTGAGGATGTTCTTATCCGTGTAATTCGTTTTTCAGAAAACAATTTTGGTAAAGCCGGCATCATATCCGTTACATCGGACGGAGAGCTGAAGCCTGTTGCAGAAAAAGACCTGAAAATCGAATTTATCGGCGATTCCATCACTTGTGGTTATGGAGTTGAAGGCGTAGTTCTTAAGGATAACTTTTCTACTGCAACGGAAAATCCTACTAAAGCATACGCCCTTAAAACCGTTGAAATCCTTAATGCAGACCACTCATTATGCTCCTGGAGCGGAAACGGTATCATCACCAATTATATACCGCCTGAAAAGGATGAGTCTGACCTTGGAGTGCCCCTTATGCCCACCGTCTACCGCTATACCGATCTGGCAGGAGCTGAGTTCCAGAATATTACCGCTCCCGAATATGATTTTGATTCCTTCGTGCCTGATGTGGTTGTAGTAAATCTTGGCACAAATGATCAGAGCTACACTCGCTTCAAGGAGGATCGTGTAGCAAACTTCGGAAAGCATTATGGTGAATTTATACGTTACATACGTACAAAACGTCCAAATTCAATTATTATCGGCTGCCTTGGCGTTATGGGACAGGATCTTTGTGACGAAGAGGCACGTCAGTTTGAGCTGTTAAATGATCCAAAAGCCTTCTTTTTGAAGCTTGACCAGCAGCTTGATGAGGATGGAATCGCCGTTGACTGGCACCCCAGTGAGGTTACTCACACAAAAATGTCAAAGGTACTTTCTGCGTTTATTAAAGAGAAGTTGTCCAAATGAATAATGATTCAAGAGAAATTCGTCCAATCGCTCACATAAAAACCGGATTTTCCGATAAGTTCGGAATTCCCCGTCAAAGTGGGCTCGTAAACGAGCTTATCGGAAAGATAATATTTGAGCCGGAATTTCGGGACCCAAACGCCTTAAGAGAAATCGAACAGTATTCTCATTTATGGCTGATCTGGGGCTTTTCAGAGAATGTTGATGAACCCTTCCGTCCCACAATTCGTCCGCCTCGCCTCGGAGGGAACACACGCGTCGGTGTATTTGCTTCCCGCTCTCCCTTCAGGCCCAATTCTTTGGTCTTATGCGTCGTTAAGCTGGTGAATGTAGAATTATCAACTCCGGACGGGCCGGTTTTAACGGTTTCCGGTATAGATATGTTGGATGGCACGCCCGTTTATGATATTAAGCCCTATCTTCCCTATGTGGAGTCAATACCTGAGGCTTCCGATGGTTTTTCATTAAACAGAAAGGACGGTACGTTAAAGGTCCGTTTTTCAGAAGGCATATGTGAAAATATTTCCGAGGACAGGCTTAAAGCCCTGATTTCATTGCTCTCACAAGATCCGCGTCCTCAATATCAGGATGACCCTGAGCGTATTTACAAAATGGATTATGACGGTATGAACATATCCTTTTGTGTTTCCGATGAAGTTCTTACAGTAATAAACATAAAGTGTGAAGGCTGAAAAAATAACCCCGATTCATTACAATAATGAGTCGGGGTTTGCTGTATTCCGGGTTTATTCGGGCTTTTTTCCGTTGTTGATAATATCAAAATAGTCTTCGTAGTTTTTGCGGAGAAGAGCAGGAATCTGAAGCTCGTAGGGGCATCTTGTCATACATACGCCACATTCTACGCAGTTTTCGATCTTCTTCATTTCTGCCTGCCATTTTTCGGAAAGCCATCCTGCAGAGGGAGCTCGGCGAATCATAAGAGACATTCTCGCACAGGCATTTACCACTATATCCGCTGTGCATGGCGCACAATAACCGCATCCGCGGCAGAAATCGCCGCCAAGTTTTGACTTATCGTCTTCAATAAACGCACGTATTTCTTCGTTCATTTCCACCGGCTCGTCCATGAACTTAAGCCAGTCTTCAAGCTCAGACATTCTTTGAACGCCCCAGATAGGAATAACGTTATCAAACTGGGACATAAATGCAAAGCAAGCCTCTGCGTTTGTAAGAAGTCCTCCTGCCAGTCCCTTCATTCCGATAAATCCCATGTTATGTTCTTTGCACTTACGAACAAGTTCCAGTTCTCTTTCTGTGGAAAGATAGCTGAGGGGATACTGCAATGTTTCATAAAGTCCTGACTCGATGATTTCTTCTGCTATTCCCACTTTATGTGTGGTGATTCCGATGTGCTTTATTATGCCCTTTTCTTTCTGTTCCATCATGTATTCGTACATGCCGGTACCGTCACCGGGCTTGTAGCACTGTCCTACGCAATGGAACTGATAAATATCAATATAATCGGTTTTAAGCATTTTCAGGGAGTTTGCAAGCTGTTCCTTAACGCCCTCCACGTTCTTTGCATCTGTTTTGGTGGCAATAAAAATATTTTTTCTTACATCAGAAAGTGCGTTTCCAACCTTTTCTTCGCTGTCCGTATATGCATGGGCAGTGTCAAAAAAGGTCATTCCGCCTTCGTAAGCACGTCTTAATATTCGCACTGCTTCGGACATCTCCACACGTTGAAGCGGGAGCACTCCAAAGCCGTTCTGTGGAATCACAATTCCTGTACTTCCAAGTGTAATATTTTTAATTTTCATATTATCCTCTTTTTGCCTTACCAGGCAATCTTTTCTGCACCGTTTTCAGTTACAAGCACCTGGTACTCCCACTGTGCTGATGGTTTACCATCAAGTGTATATACTTCCCAA
>JAKSRZ010000042.1 GCA_024403375.1 Lachnospiraceae bacterium | reverse complement strand
CCAGATGGTTGAACACAAAATTTTCTCTGAGGACGTAAGAAAAGTTGTTTACGACAATGGCGTTTCCATTTATGTAAACTACAACGATGCACCTCAGGAAGCAGAGGGAGTTGTAATTCCCGGTAAGAACTATACTATTGTGGGAGGTGCGAAGTAATGGAAAGAAAAAAGAAAAACAGACTTACACTTCGCACTAAGAACTCACTTAAAGGCCTTGTGTTCGTATTACCCTTCATTTTGGGTGCGGCATTGTTCTTCATCTATCCGATTATCTTCTCAATAAGAATCAGCTTTGCTTCTGAAATCAAGATTATCGGTATGAAGCTTTCAGGCTTTACACTGGACCAGTTCAAGAGAGCGATACTTATCGACCGAGAGTTCCTTCCTACATTCGGAACTACAGTGAAGAATACTCTTACAACCTTCCCTCTTACGGTTATCCTTTCACTTATTATTGCGGTTCTGCTTAATAAGGACATTAAGGGAAGAGGACTTTTCAGAGTAATCTTCTTCATTCCCTTCCTTCTCGGAAGCGGAGAAATTATGAAGCAGCTCCTTAACCAGGGAGTTGACCGTTCCGTTCTTAACGTTATGGACGGAAAAATTATTCCTTACAACATACTGCTTTATATCGGTACCGATGTTGCCGACGTTGTTCAGGGAATACTTGGTAAGCTGGTAAGCGTTTTGTGGCGAAGCGGTGTACAGATTCTCCTGTTCCTTGCAGGACTTCAGAGTATCTCACCCGCACTTTACGAAGCTGCGAAAATCGACGGTGCAACAGAATGGGAAATCTTCTGGAAGGTTACAATTCCTATGATTTCTCCTATGATGCTCCTTAACCTGGTTTATACTGTAGTAGACTCATTCACCAGCTCAGAGAATACACTTTTACAGTACATAAGAACCTACGGCTTTGCAAATGCAGAATTCTCATATGCAGCAGCCCTTGCCTGGATTTACTTCGCATTTATCCTGCTTCTTGTAGGAATAATCTTCGGCGTAATGAAGGGATATATGCATACAAGTGAAGTAGAGGAGGTAAGGAAACGTGAGCGTAAGCACAGAGTCTTCACAATCGAAAAAAAGCCACGCAGGACTTTTGAATAATCTTAAGTTACGACTTTACCTGCTCAGACGAAAATATGCCACACCTACCGGTGCAAAGCAGATACTGATATCTATCGTTATGTACATGCTTATTATTGGCCTTGCATTCGTCTTCCTGTATCCGTTCCTGTACATGATTATCAATTCACTTATGTCCAATGCGGATCTTAACAGCTCAAGTGTCAGCTGGATTCCTACAGAATTCAAGTTTGAGAACTACTCAATCGCACTTGACCTCATGAACATCAAGAGATATGCAATCAACTCCTTTACGGTAACAATCATTGCATGTATCGGACACGTTATTTCATGTTCCTTTATCGGATATGGTTTTGCAAGATACAACTTCCCGTTAAAGAATGTACTTTTCGGAATAGTAATCCTTGCATTCATCGTTCCGACACAGACAATTATTATTCCGCTTTACCTTACATATTCAAACCTTAAATGGTTGAATACATACCTTCCCCTTCTGGTACCTACATTCTTCGGATTTGGCTTAAGAGGAGCACTCTACGTATTCCTTTTCAGACAGTTCTACATGACAGTACCCAGAAGCTTGGAGGAAGCAGCAAGAATCGACGGATGCGGCTTCATGAAGACATACTGGAAGATTGTATTCCCTCTTGCAAAAGCAACACTTGTGGTTGCACTGGTTCTTTCCGTTGTATGGCACTGGAATGATTCCTATGAACCCGGTCTTTACGTTGATTCACCCACATTGCAGTTTTTACCACCTCGAATCACCACTATCATAGCAGCTGCCAATGCCCTTCCGGACCAGCAGCAGGAGATGCTCAGACAGCTTGGTCTTGAGGATGGTGAAGATACGCTGAACAACGCTGTAGTAATGGCCGGAGCAACAATTATCAGTGCTCCCGTACTTCTGTTCTTTGCCTTTGCACAGAGACAGTTCATGCAGGGTATTGAACGTTCAGGTATTACAGGCGAATAAGATTTGTTTGTATGGAATTAACAAATAAATGTGGAATTTTTAATCATAAATGGTTGAAATTGCACAATACTCGAACGGTTTTACAATGACACATATTAGGATATGTTGTAAAATGGTTCTCACTAGGGTATAGGTCCCGAAAAATGTTAACAACGCCATATGGCGATGTTATAAATTCAATTCATTATGAATGGAGGATAAGTATGAAAAAATCATTCAAAAAGCTTGCTGCATTAGTGCTTGCAGGCACAATGGTATTCAGCCTCTGTGCATGTGGCGAAAAGGGAGGCAATGATGCCACAAATACACCTGCCGCTGAAGCTACAAAGGCACCTGCTGCAGAAGCTACAAAGGCTCCTGAAAAGACAGAGGATCCTAAGACAGACACACCTGCTCCTACACTTGCACCTATTAAGCTTACAATTTCTCTTCCTTCAGCTGAAGAGCATCTTGAAGCAAACGCAGAATATGATCAGGCTCGTGCTGAACTCAATGAGTATCTCAATGCAGATATCACTTGGGAGTGGATTTCAGATTCCGTTTACTATGATGACGAGCACCTTGGCCTTAAGATGTCTACAGGTGACGTAGCAGACGTTGTAATTTCCGGTAAGTCCGCTACATTCCTTAAGGCAGCAGAAGAAGGCCTCTTCTGGGACATTGCTCCTTACATCGATGAGTTCCCTAACCTTGCTACAATTCCTCAGGCAACACGTGAGAACGCTTCCCACAATGGTAAGATGTATGGTCTTCCTCGTTCCAGAACGCTTGCTCGTAACGGTCTCGGCTACCGTGTAGACTGGTTAAACAACCTTGGTCTTGCTGAGCCTACAGACTGGGATTCATTCGCAGATATGCTTTACAAGTTCACATACAACGATCCTGATGGAAACGGTGTAGACGATACATGTGGTCTTGCTATCGATTCATGGTCAGGCGTATGGAACATCATGATGACATGGTTCGGCGTTCCCAATGAATGGGGCATCGACGCTAATGGCGAGCTTATCTACAAGGTTATGACACCTGAGTACAAGACAGCTATCAAGGCTTTCCGTGAGCTCTATGAGCAGGGCGTTATCAACAACGGTTCTAACGGTATCCCTGATTTCCTTGAAGTTGGTCCTGGTAAGGCACGTGATACACTTCTCAGAACAGGTCTCTGCGGTTGTGGCGTACAGGTTCTTGATGACCAGAGAAAGGTTGAGACATACTTCGAGTCTGAAGGTCTCGCTGATCCCGACGAACCTATCTACACACTTCAGGGTGCTGTTGACACAGGTCTTGGTATACTTTGCTATCCTACAACAGGTATGAACAACCTCATCGCTATTTCTACAGTAAACATTAAGACAGAAGAGCAGCTTAAGCAGGTTCTTTCCGTTCTTGATAAGATCAACGATGGTGTAGCTCTTAACCTTATTGAGTATGGTTGGGAAGGCAAGACATACGAGCTTGATGAGAATGGCTACATTTCCCTCTTCCAGGGTGATGACCTTACAGCTCATGGCGTAACATCCACAAGATGGAACTACGGCTTCAACCAGGTTCCTGCATACTTCACAGCTGAATCCAATGCAAGACCTGTAACAGTTGCTCCTGCAAGCACAGTTGTTACAAAGCTTGAGCAGGAACTCTATGCTAAGAACATTCAGTACTGCGTACCTAACTATGGTGCATCTTACTCTTCACAGTACTATGCATACAACGGTGCTGATCTTGATAAGATCATCAACGAGGCTCAGCAGGCATTCATCCGTGGCGAAATCGACGAAGCTGCATTCGATGCTGAAATCCAGAGATGGTTCACAGCAGGTGGTTACGTTGTAACAAACGAAATGAACGAGCTTTACAAGAAGAGCAAATAATTAATTCAAAACTAACGAGCGGCAGCGGGCATATTGCTCGTAGCCGCTCCTTTTTATTATCGGTGTCGGAATATCAAGAACACAAAAGAGGACTTAAAAATGAATATTCGTGTGGAGAATATTACAAAATCAAATATTACTATTACATGGGATGCAGTTGCAGAAGCAACAGATTATGCACTCTATTACGCTGATTCAGACAGCGAAACAATGATTTATAAGCAGGTTTATATTGGAAAAGAATGTTGTTTTACAATTAATAAATCAACACACATCCCTCACTACTTTTATGTAGAGGCTATTAAAGACGAAAACATTCTTGCAAAAAGCGAAAAGCTTAAGACAAGTGTTACATACAAAAAAGAAGAACAGCTGGAAAAACTTAACAGAGGCCTTGTAGGTGTACAGACTGACGATGGCGTATTCCTTGCATGGAGACTGTTCAAGAACGAGGTGACGGGAGCAACAGAAAAGGGACTTACCGGTACTGACTTCAATGTATATCGCAATGGCGAAAAGATTGCATTCGTTTCCGAGAGCACAAATATGCTCGATAAGGATGGTAAGGCAGGAGATACCTATACTGTAAGACCCTTTGTTAACGGTGTTGAGGGAGAAGCTTCCGAAGAAGCAGTTATGGTTTCCGGTGGTAAGAACTACATTGAGATTCCTATGCAGGTTCCTGCAGGCGGTATTACAGGTGATACAGAGAGAGTAAAAGGAACAACCCACGATTACAGCTATGGAAAACCTTACACATATTCTGTAAACGATATTTCCGTTGGCGATATTGATGGTGATGGCGAGCTGGAATACTTTGTAAAATGGGATCCCTCCAACTCACATGACGTTTCTCACAGAGGCTATACAGGCAAATGCTATATTGACTGCTATAAGCTTGACGGAAGACTTTTGTGGCGTCTTGACATGGGCGTTAATATTAGATCTGGTGCACACTACACTCAGTTTATCGTATATGACTTTGATGGTGACGGCAAGGCAGAGATGTCCGTTAAATCAGCTCCCGGAACGAAGATTACACGTTACAACCCCGACGGAAGCGTGCTATCCGAGAAGTACATTACAACTCCCGCAGAAGATGTGGAAAAGGGCATCACAAATAATGACAACTATGTATGCTCAGCAGATGACTATTTTGAATATACAGTTAAGCGTTTCATGAACTGGAGAGAGCTTCCGGAAGTAAAGAACGGTCACTGGCCCGATACACTTGAAGCATGCTTCAAGATGCCTGCAAAGTACAGCTATCCTCTTTCAAGAGAAGATGCAGTAGAACTGGCAAATTATTATATGGATGACTTTGCACCCATTCTTTCGGATAAGAACAAGCTTCGTGAGTTTGAGGGCTTCATTTACGAGGGACCTGAATACCTTACAATGTTCTCAGGCGAAGGCGAAGAGATTGAGACAGTTTACTTCCCCGTACCCAGAGGCGATGACGGACTTTCATGGGGCGACTTCGCGTGGAAGCGTCACGAGCCTTGCAACCGTGTAGACCGTTTCCAGTCAGCAGTAGCATATCTTGACGGAAAACATCCTTACCTGCTTATCTGCAGAGGCTATTACACAAGAACAACAATTACAGCTTATGACTTCAGAAACAGAAAGCACGAGATCTATTTCAAGGTTGACAGTGGCCATGTACTTATGGATAATCCTTACGGACATCACAGTGCAGTAGACGGAGACGATCCTGTATACGGAATTGTTTCCGGCCAGGGCGACCACTCCCTGTCTGTTGCAGACGTAGACGGAGACGGATGCCAGGAAATCATTTATGGTGCATGTACCATCGATCATGACGGTAGCGTTCTCTATTCCACAAAGGATAAGATGCCGGACGGCAGAATGGTTAAGCTTGGTCACGGTGACTCAATGCACGTTGCAAGAATCAACCCTGACAGACCCGGCTTTGAAATTTTCAACGTATTTGAAGGGGCAAGCTCAGTGCCTTACGGCTATGCATTAAGAGATGCGGAAACCGGTAAAGTCTACTTCGGAGAACCGGCAGATAAGGACCTGGGAAGATGCATGATCGGCGACATTAACCCCAACGTGCGCGGACTTCAGGTATGGGTAGGAAAAGTCCAGGATTGTAACGGAAACGTTCTTCCTGATAAGCTTCTTGGAACAAACTGCAACATCAAATGGGCAGCAGACCTTTCCACACAGGTAACAGATGGTGTGGATTATGTTGGTGGACGTCATATCGGCCTTATAGGAGACAACACTCACGGCATTATGCTTGCTCCTGAAGGTACCTCCACAAACAACGGAACAAAAGGAAATCCTTGCCTTGTTGCAGACATTTTCGGCGACTTCCGAGAAGAGCTTGTACTTCGTACAGAAGACAGCACAGCATTAAGAATATATATTAATACAGAGCTTACCGAGCACAAACTCTTTACCTTACTTCATGACACAATGTACAGATGCGGTGTTGCATGGCAGAACAACGTATATAACCAGCCCTGCTACACATCATTCTACTATGCATCAGACATGAACTTTAAGGATGTAATGCCTGAATTATAATTTGAGTAAATAATGGTCAATTGGTTTAAGAACAAAATTGAGAAATCCTCCTTCAGATACCTTATCGCATGGGGTGTTTCGTTTTTTGTACTTATCGTGGCCATTATTTTCTTTTTATACACCTATTACTCCACTAAAAATGAGCAGCTGGACAGAGACGGAAGAAACACCGAATTCAGAGCGGACCAGATGGTGGCTCAGGTTGACGACAGGCTTCAGACCTTTGAAAAATACTACATTTCCTCTATGGACGATGAGGCTGTAGACTGGCTGCTGAAGAATGATTTCAAATATTCGGACTATTCAAGATACAAGTCCGTAATGGATATTCTTGGCGGAAAGAAGCTTTTTGTTGACTATGTGGGCGGATATACACTTGTTGATTTTAACAGCGGCTGGGTACTTTCCAGCAAAGGCCTTGTACGCTTTGATGAACTGGTTAATCCCGAAGTGCTCACTTCTCTTTACGATTACAGCGTAGAGAATAACACAAAACGATTCTGGAGCTACAAATGGTCTGATTCATTAACACCTAATACAGTTGCAGATAAAACCTACAGAAAAAATATTGACGACAGCAACCTTTCGCTTATAATGCGACTTCCCCATGACAGCATAAACACCCACGCACTTGTTATGATCAAGCTGAAAATGAATGAGTGGAAGTCATGGGTGGACAGCCTTCTTGAGGAAGAAGAAAGCGTTGTAGTTATTTCATCAGCGGGAGAAATAGTATATTCATCAGATTCTCGACTTAATGAGTCAGCACTGGAATACATTTCTGACGAAATGAGAGGCTACAGAAACATTAAAGTCAAGGATATCGGTGAAGTTGTACTGAGTGGCAGAAAGTCCGGAGTTACAGGATGGAATTATGTAGTACTTAAGAACTCCTCCGGAAACATGAATAAGGCTCATTCTGCTGCCTGGATCGGCATGCTTGTACAGATTGCAGTCATCAGCATAATGGTTGCAATTGGAGCAAGACTTGTCTACAACCCGGTAGGAAATCTTGTAAAAAACATATCTGATTCTGCCTCAGCAACACCTGAGGGAAACGAGTTTAACTATATCACCAGCCACTTTTCAGGCCTTAAGTACGACAAAGAACAGCTGGAAATCATGGTTGACTCTCAAGGCTCAAGAATTCAGGAAATGTTTGAGCTCAGACTTATTACAGAGAATATCAAATCCGAAGATGACTGGAATGACTATTTTGAAGGACTTCATCTTCCAAACTATCCATATTTCGCAACAGCCGTAATGGTGCTGGATCTCAGCAACGAGCAGGAGATACAGACGTCACTTAATGAGGATGCCATCTGCCTCCGTATTGTGGATAAGATGCCGGAGACTCTGAAAAGCTACACATGGATGCCGCCTGTGTATAATTCATGCACTATTTTCTGCCTGTTCGGTGCGGAAAACGAAAATGAACTATTGACGAAGATTTGTGACTTCCACGATAAAATTCAGGAATTTACATACGCAGAAACAGGATACAGAGTAATTATGGGCGTAAGTAACACTTGCACAGAACATAGAAAAATCCGTCGAGCATACAGAGAAAGCATAAGTGCGCTCACAAAAATGCAGCCCAGAGAAGTATTTTCGGAAACATCCGGTTCGGAAATTCCGGAATGCAGATTCTATATTTCTACAGAGTCAGATAAGGGCGAGGCATATTCCAACAGCTTTGAGAACGATATTGCCACAGCAATCAAGGCAGTTGACAAGGAAAAGGCATACGACGTCACAAACAGATTTGCCCGTCATCTGAATACGGTTACCTCAACAGATGTAGCCACACTGTATATTATGCGTTACGTTAACAGCATAATGATTACGGCTATTGAGGCAAACATTCCCATTTCGGATATAGCTCCCGACGGTATAAGAAATGCCTACAGAGAACTTATTTCTGCAGTAGAGCCGGCCCGCGTAAGAAGATATATCAAAATGACCTTCATCGATCCGATTATTCTTGCTATTTCAGAAAGGATGAAGGACGATTCCTATAATATTATGGGATCCATCGAACAGCTGGTGGAGGAGTCAAAGGGAGATATTCTTCTGGCTGAATGTGCCGAAAAACTTGGAGTTCATCAGACTCATATATGGAAGATACTTAAAATGGAAAAGGGTCTTTCATTTACTGAATATACGGAAAAATATAAAATTGAAGAGGCTAAAAAGCTGCTCCTTCAGACCAACATGACGGTGCAGGAAATTGCTACAGCATTGAACTATTCAAATGCACAGAACTTTATTCGTTTCTTCAGTAAAGTTACCGGAGTTACACCGGGTAAATTCAGAAAACTGTATTAAAGGATTTATGAGAAACAGAGAAATCAGAAAAAGAATAATGTTACGATTGGTTGCCGGAGTGACCGTATTTTCCATGGCATTTAATCTTGGGTGCGGTAAGGAAAAGGACCAGCACAAGGAGCGGACCACTGTTTCTGTAATGACCATTGAGTTTAACAATGGAAAGTCAAACACCGGAGAGTATGCAGAAGAAATACTAAAGAAAATCGAAGATTACTGCGACTGCAATCTGGATATTACCTGGGTTTATAACGATGCAATGAGCGAGAAAGCTTCGCTGGCTCTGGCGTCTCCGAAGACAATGCCGATGATTATGACCTACGGCGGAACCATGACTGCGGAAGTTGTATCAGCAGCCAGAGACGGCCTTTTCCTGGATCTTAATGACTATATCTGGGATGCGGAAAAGTACCCGAATCTTTCACAGATGATGACTTCGGTGGCTGAAACCTTGACAGTGGACGGCAAACTTATTGCCATACCCAGAACAAGAGCAGTGGGAAGATATGGACTTTCTTACAGAAAGGACTGGGCTGAAAAACTGAAATTAATGGAGCCCACTACACCGCAGCTAGTGTACGATATGTTGTTTTCCTTTACCTACAGAGACCCTGACGGTAATGGAATTCAGGATACAATAGGCCTTGAAATGTCCAGCTATACGGGTGCCTTTGATATTATCCAGACCTGGTTCGGCTGTGGAAACGGCTGGGCAGAGGTGGAGGATGGCCTTATTCCCGTCCATATGCAGGACGAGTACTTGGTGGCACTGGACTACATAAAAAAACTCTATGACGATGGGCTTATGCCAAAGGATTGGGCTGCCAGACCTACGGATACCTGGTCAAATGGCTGCAAATTCGGCGAAAACGGCGTGTTTATTGACGTTCTTGACTCGGGAAGACGTATTTGGGATTACTTCTGTGCGGAAGAAACCTTCACACCATCGGTAGTGAACCCTAATGAGCCTGCATCCATGGTGCTTTATGGTGCTGTTAATGACAGGACGCTGGCAACATCAGGATACAACGGCTTTTTTGTACTGTCATCAGAAACCTGCAACACGCCAGAAAAGATAGACGCTGCATTAAGACTGCTGGACAGATTATGCGATGACGAAATGCTTATTCTTACGCAATACGGTCTTGAAGGCGTGAACTATAAGGTTGAAGACGGATACATTGTACGCCTTGATGCGGCAGATAAAGATCTGGCTATGAATTATGCCGGCTTTAATCAGCTTCTGGCGTATTTACCATCATCTGAGCACGTTACTGAGCCCCACGTTAAGAACTCCGAGAGGGTGGAAGCACAGAACAAGGCCTACGCAATGGCTCAGGAAAAGGCTGTGATTAATCCGGCTTCCACATATCTTGTAAATTCGCCTACTTATGCGGACGTGGGAGCTTCCTTGCAGGAACTTATAGACAATGCAAGAACAGAGTATATTTGTGGCGAAATCAATAAACAGGAGCTGTTAAAGGTGAACGAAAGATGGCTTGAACTGGGCGGTCGACTGATTATTGAAGAAGTAAACAGAATGTACGAAGCAAACAAAAGGTGAAAAACATGAGACTTCACAAAATTAAAGGGAATACCGGATATACAACATTCGGAAGTATGTGGGAAAAGGGAAAGGTTTCAGCAGATTCCGGTTTTACCATCACTTCTGACAGGGGTACATATGTTCCGTGCCAATCAAGAGTAACTGCATATTGGCCGGATGGCAGTGTCAAGTGGGCGGCTCATACCGCAGATTCCGGTCTTTTGGGCGACAGCTTCGAAGTTGTGCCGGAAGAACCACTGGATGAGGCTTTTGCTGTGGGAATGGTGTACGAAGAAGATAAGGATTCCATTACCATTAACAACGGGCTTTTCCGTGTGAGAGTAAAAAAGAACGGAACAACTGTCTTCGAAGCCATTGAAAAGAATGGGGAGATTCTGGCCGAAAATGCCGAACCTGAACTTATTCTTCAGGAGCCCTTTGTACATAATGGCGAAAAGGCATACATTGATCATAAATTCAAAGGACAGATCAAAGAAGTTACCATTGAAGAAAGCGGTAAACTTCAGACAATACTTCGCTTTACAGGAAGTCATGCGGCAGAAGATGGAACAGAGCGTCTGGCATTTATCATTCGCATGACTGTTCAATATCTTGCGCCGGAAATCAGATTTACACATACGTTTGTATATGACGGTGACGAAAACAAGGATTTCCTTAAGGGACTTGGTATAGTATTTAATCGCCCTATGAAGGGAGCATTATATAACCGTCATATCAAAGTGACCGGAGACAACGGAAACTTCCACGAATCCGTTATCACCATGGTGAGCTGGCGTCCAAGAACACCTGCAGGAATGGCTGAAAAACAGATGGCCGGAGAAATGCTTGTGCCTGATGAACAGGAAAAGGAGACACTGGCACAGATACTTTCTGCCATACCTTACTGGAGTGAGTACGATGTATGTCAGGACAGTGCAAGCCATTTCCTCATACAGAAGAAGCTGACAGGAGATGATTTTTGCTACATCGATTGCCTCCACGGAAACCGTGCAAAAGGCGGACTTGCAATCGGAGGAGAAAATGGTTACGTCCAGGTGGGACTGATGGATTTCTGGGAGAAATATCCTTCAGGATATACAGTAACCGGCCTTGATGGGGATACTGCAGCGGTACATATCTGGGTCTGGTCACCAAGTGCTAAGCCTATGGACTTCAGACACTATGCGGAAAGAGGCTACAACTCAGTATGCTACGAAGGCTACGACTATAAAGGAGCAGACCCTTACGGAATTGCCTGCACCAACGAATTTGCAATGTGCTTCGGAGACACAGTCACACCGGAGGATGACAAACTGATTAAATTCGCAGAGGACTGCGGAAATCCGGTTTTATATATTGCGGAACCTGAGTATTATCAGAAGCTTCATGCCTTTGGACATTGGTCACTTCCATGCGAAAACACCGAAGTTGAAAAGTGGATTGAGAATCAGTTGGAAAAGGCCTTCAAGTTCTATGAAAACGAGGTGGGACAGCGTCAGTGGTATGGAATGTTCAACTATGGCGACTTCATGCACACCTACGATCTTTCAAGACATAACTGGAGATACGATGTGGGTGGCTATGCCTGGGACAACACCGAACTTGTGCCTACACTCTGGCTTTGGTTCTACTTTATCCGAACAGGCCGAGAGGATGTGTTCAGACTGGCTGAAAAGCTTACCCGACACACCTCGGAGGTGGATGTATACCATATCGGAAAATATAAGGGAATGGGTTCAAGACACAATGTACGTCATTGGGGATGCCCATGTAAGGAAGCACGTATTGCCATGGCTCATCATCACAGAGTATATTACTATCTGACAGGCAACAGACGCCTTGAGGATATATTTGATGAGCTTAAAGATAATGAGACCACATTCCTTAACAGAGACCCTCTTGGAGATTTTTATGACAAATCCCAGATGGTTTTCCGGAGCCACGCTCGTTCCGGTCCTGACTGGTCATCACTCTGCTCGAACTGGATGACCCAGTGGGAGCGTACAAATGATGTGACTTACAGAAAAAAGATTGAGGTGGGTTCTGAAGATATAAAGAATGCTCCCTTAAGACTTATTTCCGGCCCGGATTTCGAGTTTAATCCCGAAACTCTCCACCTGAGATATATCGGAGAAAGAGACACCGGCGGCACACATCTTCAGATCTGTATGGGTGCAGCAACCATCTGGATGGAAATGGCTGAACTTATGGAGGACAAAGACTGGAAGGACATGCTGGCAGAGCTTGGATATATTTATTTCCAGCCAAGAGAGAAGCAGACAGAACTTACAAAAGGCCTTATCGGAAAACGTCTGTTTACATACCCTATGTTTGCAGGAAGCCTTGGTGCCTTTGCTGCTGAATACTATAAAGACGATAGCCTTAAGGGCCTTGTATGGAAAGAAATGCTGGCATCCATAATCAGCAAGGACGGTACAGGAAGCTTTGATTCCATCGAGCTTGAGAACAAAGCAAACAATAAGAAGCTTGTGGAAATACCTTGGATCAGCACAAACCATGCGGCACAGTGCTGTCTCAACATGATTATTGCACTTAATTTCATAAGAGATGCCCTCCCCAAAACAATGGAAGAGGTACTTACGCTGGTAAACAGCAATGACCAGGATAGTTTTGGAAAGGCATAAACATAAATAACAGGAGGATATAAAAATGATTAAAGGATTCAAAATGAAACTTTTCCCCGGACAGGAAGCTGAGTATGAGAGACGTCATAACCTTTTATGGCCTGAAATGAAGGACATGATTCACGAGCATGGCGGAAAGAATTACACAATATTCCTTGATAAAGAGACACTTACTCTTTTCGGATATATTGAAATTGAAAACGAGGAACTTTGGGCAAAGGGTGCAGACACAGCTATAAACCGCAAATGGTGGGACTTTATGGCAGACATTATGGAGACAAATCCCGACAACAGCCCCGTTGCAATCGACCTTCAGAATGTGTTCCATCTTGACTGATAATCTAACACAAAAGTCAGTTAACTTGATTTTTTTTCATTTTCGTGGTAATGTCTCACGTTGTTATAATGAAAAAGGTTAACAAAAAAGAGGAAAGAAAATGAAAAAAATAAAAAAATATGTTGTCTGGTTCTGCATAGCATCAATGCTTCTGATTGCAGGTTGCGGCAGTAAAGCCAATACAGATGTTGAACCGACAAAAAAAGTCGATGCTCCTGTAAAGGACATAAAGGAAGAGACAAAACCCACTGAGGCTGTAAAAACAGAGGAACCCGGTGTGACAAGTGCACCCGAGACACCTGTGGTAAATGAGCCGGAAGCAACAAAGGAACCTGAGGCAACAAAGGCACCTGAAGCTACAGTTACGGCAGCGGCTACTCCCACTGCGGCTCCCACAAAAGAGGCACCCAGACCTACAGCTACTCCCGTACCTGCTGAAACCGGTGAAAAATACACTGTTGTTATTCCCGGAGACCTTTCACTTTGTACAACTGAGGGAGAACTTGAACAGTACGTTAAAGATTATAATCTTCAGGATGCTGTTATCGATGGCGACAAGCTTACAATAACCGCGAAGATGACAATAACGGAAAAGGTAGAGTTCATAAAGCAGTACAGAGAGAACATCAAGAAAAAAGTAGGCGAATTGCTCAGTGAATCTGACTATTCCGATATCATTTCATTTGATATAGCTGACGATTTTTCCGGCGTTACCTTTACTACAAAGAACAGCAAAATTGATGACTCAGGACTCAGCATCGTTATGGTGGCTTCCTACATCGCACTGGCAGACGCAGAGTTTAACGGCGGAAAATGTACAAGTGTTGTAAAGCTCATTAATGACGAAACAAAAGCGGATATATACGTGCTGGATCTGGCTGAATATGACGGCAACACAGAGTCAGTCAAGGCTCAGGTATTAGGAAAGCTCCTTGCAGACAGTATCGGCGTCTCCATTGGAGAAACAGAAAGCTACAAGGGTGACCTTTTCAAAACTCCGGGCTTTGACGCAATAAAAGTATTGCTGCTGGATGAAAAGGAAAAGGTTCTTCTGGATAATGAGATGGTAACAATTAAGATTGGCAAGCCTCAGGCAGGCACCTATGAAGACTTTGTTACACCTCTCTATATAAAGAATAAGACAAACGAAACACTTATTTTTGAACTTGCTTATACTGCCACTAATAAGCTTGCGGACAGATATCCCGACTTTGGTGAGCTTGTACTTGCGGCAGGAGATGAAGGCTCAGAAGATATCGGCTGGTATATTTCTCCCTTTACACTTGACGAAGTAGACTCAGTAGAATTTGCTGTTGTAGGAAACAACGAGATTTACGAGCAGAAGTTCTACCAGAGATTTGAAATCGATTTCGCACCTGAAGACCAGATGCGTACCTTCGAATATGCTCCCGTATTAGGCGATGTTATAGTGCTTGACAATGAATACCTTACAATCATTGCCAGTGAGATGGAGCAGGGTGACTTCTATTCAGTTGTTCCTTACTATGTAAAGAACAAAACTGCAGTTGACTTGTACCTTAATGAGGTTTCCACAGTCATTGATAATTTCATGGTGGAATCCCTTAACGACATCAGCGTTCCTGCAGGAATGTGCACACTTGGCGAATTCAGCTGGCTTACAGAAGACCTTGCTGAACGCGGCATTTCACGTCCCGCAGACATTGAAATTAATTATCAGATTGCTATATTAAACAGCCATGAGATAATTTCAAAAGAGAAGATTGCGATTAAGCCCCTCGGAAATGAAGCACTTCCTTTTGACGGATACGAGTTACCGGATAATGCCAAGCTTCTTGTAGATGATGATGTGGTAAAAATCTACGCGGTAGGATTTGATACACCCGAATTCTTCTATGGCTTTGAGGCAAAGCTTTATATCGAAAACAAGACAGATAAAGACTTGATATTTATGTCCAATACAGCTGAACTTAACAAAGTAGGTATGGATTCAGGCTTCCTGTTCTGTAATATAAATGCAGGAAAGAGAGCAATAACAAGCCTTTCTTTCTCAGAGACAGAGATGGAAGATAAAAACATCGGCAACGTAAGTTCAATGGCATTTATGATTAATGCAGTATATTCCGATAATTACTTTGGCGGTAATCTTTATGAGAAGAGCTTCTCAGTTGAAGTAAATTAGTAAAATTAAAAAGTTTCCTGACCTAAAAAGGAAAGGAAACTTTTTTGTTATTTTTCGGGGAACATCCAACCTTTGTATTCCCTTATTGACATTTTTTCGGTGTTTTCTTTTAACTGCAACGTCTCGGCACGGTAGTCTCGGGGCGTTGTTTTCATTATCGTCGTAAAATGACGGTTAAAAGTTGAAACTGACTTAAAGCCCACTGCTTCAGAAATGTCCAGAATTGAATCTTCGGTGCTTCTTAACAGGTTGCAGGCCTTATTGATTCTTGTGGTATTAATAAAATCCAGAGGATTCGTTCCCATTACAGAATGGAAAAGGCGTCTGAAATGGGTAGGGCTAAGACGACAAATATCGGCAAGATAATCGATTTCGATGCTCTGTGCGTAGTTCTGTTCGATATAGTCCAATACGGGAGAAAGCACCATGGCGTTTTCGGGCGGGTTATCAAGCGACGCACGTAACTCACCACCGGCACTCTGAATTCTGTACAGCTGAACAATAAGAGAAACAAGAAGACCGGAAGCACAGGTGTGGTAATGGTTTTTCTTTTCCTCAAGTTCACGGATTACAGCCATCACAAGATTATAAATCTCAGGATACTCTTCTGAGCTTATCAGATACTTATAGTCCTTGTAAGACGAGAGGGACAGGTCGTAGGCCTTGGGATTAAGTCCGGGGAACACGCTTCGCATGAATTCGTCCGGGTTGAT
Organism: Lachnospiraceae bacterium; assembly: GCA_024403375.1. Taxonomy (GTDB): domain Bacteria; phylum Bacillota; class Clostridia; order Lachnospirales; family Lachnospiraceae; genus RGIG3528. Next base: position 5,889 of record JAKSRZ010000042.1, on the reverse strand, counting down.
GAAAATATAGGACCAATGGCTCTCGGTACCGGGAGAGGACCAGGTTGTGTGCGGAATATTCTGCGGGATACATGTTATGTCCCCTGCTTTGAACTTTAATGGCTCACTGTCTCCGGAAAAGGCCATAAATCCTGAATCGGAATGACAGATACCTATTTCCAGACAATTATGGAAATGCAGAGAATTGCTTCGTTTATTTGAAATTCGCCAGTGATCTCCGGACAGGAGAAGCACGGGAAAGTCGTAAGGAAGGTAATAGTTTCGATAGTCGACTACACCTGATTTTCTTTTGGACATAAAATGACCTCCATCTACCAATCTATAATAACATAAGTGGTCGAAATTGCAATGTATTAATATCCGTATGGAAAGACAAAAAATCATAATTGTTGCATAATATTAACATAATATTTATGCGCGGGGCGCGGACAGGAGAAATGATATGAATCTTGAAATGAATGAACAGGAAATCAGGGAAGTCATTGATAAAATCGTTAAGCGTACCATGAAGATGGACTTGACATGGGACTGGCCTTGCGGCGTAGCATATTACGGCATTGCAGACGCTTATGAGACAACAAAAAACGAGGAGTATCTTACTCTTTTGAAGTCAAGAGTTGATGAGCTTATTGATCTTGGTCTTCCAAAGGTGTGGACAGTTAATGCCTGTGCAATGGGACATTGTCTCATCACACTTTATAAGGCAACAGGAGAGCAGAAATACTGGGATATTGTAATGAGTAAAATCGACTATATTCGTCATGAGGCTCTCAGATTCGGTGACAATGTTTTACAGCACACAGTTTCCGCAAATAACGATTTCCCGGAGCAGTGCTGGGCAGATACACTTTTCATGGCAGCATTCTTCCTTTTACGCGTGGGCGTAGAACTTAAGGATGAAGACATGATTGAGGATGCACTTAATCAGTACTACTGGCATATCAAATATCTTCAGGATCCTACAACAGGCCTTTACTATCACGGTTGGGACAACATTGCAGGCAATCATATGTCCGGTTTCTACTGGGGCCGTGCAAATGCGTGGGCTGCATTCACAATGTCTCAGGTAGGAAATATCCTTCCTAAGTGCTACCTGTATCCTAAGTACATGGATGTGGCAGGCTCCTTAAATGAGCAGCTTTCAGCAATTAAGCTTCTCCAGACAGAAGACGGACTTTGGAGAACAATTCTTGACGATGAGGAATCCTACGAGGAGATTTCAGCTTCTGCCGGTATTGCAGCAGCAATGGTTTCCCGCGGAAATCCTTTACATACAAAGTACCTTAATAAGGCTATTAAGGGCATGCTTAAAAATATTAATGTTGACGGACGTGTTCTTAACGTATCCGGAGGCACAGCGGTTATGAACGACAGAGACGGCTACAGAAAGATTTCCCGTGACTGGATTCAGGGATGGGGACAGGGCCTTGCTCTTGCTTTCTTTGACAGAGTGCTTGTATCAGCGTCAATAGCTAAGGACGGAGCGCTTTAATTTTCGAGGGACATATGTTTTCTGACAGATTCTTTTTTGGAAAAGAGAATAGAGAAGGCGGAATTCAGATTTCACCGGATACACTTTACAGTGAGGAACAGGGTTACGGCTTTGTAACCGACAGCAATATACCTAAGGATGAGAACCTGAGAATACCTGACCTTTGCAATAATTATGTTCTGCCGTCCTGTTATGTGGACGAAAAAGTGATGGACATCATGCAGGATGAGCAGGGATGTTATATTGATTCGGCTGCAGTATGCAGGACACTGTCTGCAGAAGAAGGAAGACTCATTCCGCTGTATTTCAGGGTAAACGTTCCCCGCTCCGGCAACTACACTGTAAAGCTTAAAGCTTATGGATCCGGAGAAGTACTTGTGTTTGGTGCCACCAGACGACTTATGTTCAAAGGACAGCTGAAGAACGGTGAAAATGAAATCAGTGTTGTCCAGAATGTCTGTGATATTATTCCGAGAGGAATTACTACAGTCAGAAACCGTCGCAGCATTGATCTTACGATTCTTGGTGCAGATGTAAAGCTTTCGGAATTGGAAATCAGTATTTGCAGCTGCCCCACATTGTATATTTGTGGTGATTCCACAGTGACAGACCAGTCGGCGGAAATGCCCTACAGCCCCGGAACAAGCTATTCCGGCTGGGGACAGATGCTTCCTGTGCACTTCCCGATGAAGCTTGCGGTATCAAACCATGCACACTCAGGACAGACCACAGACAGCTTCAGAAGCGAGGGTCATTATTCTATCATTCAGGCATGCATTAAGCCCGGTGATTACATAATGTTCCAGTTCGCACATAATGATCAGAAACTGGATTACTTAAAGGCTTACGAGGGCTATTACGAAAGACTTAAGGAATACATTAAAGAGGCTCGCCAGTACGGAGCATATCCCATTATCATTACTCCGTTGGCACGTAATACCTGGAAGGCAGACGGCAGCGGCTATAATGACCTTTTAGAGGAATATGCTGAAGCCTGCTTCAAGCTTGGAACACAGATGAATGTGCCCATAATCGATCTGCATAAGTTCAGCATGGAGGAAATACTTCGTGACGGCCTTGAAAGCTCGAAACGCTTTTATTTCCCCAAGGACTATACGCACACAAATGATTATGGTGCATTTAAGATGGCAGGCTACATTGCCGACGAAATAAAGAATTTCAAAAAAGCATCATCCAATAATCCATATGCAAGATTGGCCGAGATGGTGACCAAAAACGAAACATCATGGACTGTGGATACAATTCCGGTGGTACCTGAGTTGCCCGAAAGATACAAAAAGGGCGAGAACAAGGAAAAGAGTGCACAGATAATTCTTGAACGCCCTGATGATTCTTTGCTTAGAGCAGAGGCACTGGATATGGTTATAAAGACTGCAAAATTCTTCCCTACAAATGTTTTCAATGATCTTTACGATGACATAGTGGGACATGAATGGTTTGCCGGTGCGGTTCAGTGTGCATACCAGAACGGAATTATTCCGGAAGGAATGATTGAAAACAAGCTGTTCAGACCGGAGGAACCAATTAATCTGGAGGACTTTATGTGCTTCCTTATGGGAGCGTATATGAGCAGAAAAGGCCTTCCGATAGAGAAAAAATGCAGCTTTGATAAAGATACAAAGGACTATTCAATAAAATACATACGAGCAGCAGTAAGCCTGGGACTCCTTAAAGACGGAGCAAATCTGGCTTCCTGCATAAAGCGAAAGAACGCATTTGATTTGTGTAATTCGTTAAACTTATAAATCGAGGACTGAGATCAGGAGGGGCATGGAGATGCAAAAAGGTAGTTTTACTTTGCCGGGAGAGGCCGGCTACGAGAAGCTCACTTTGGAGCTTGCTGAAAAGTGGGGTGCTGATGTAATTCGTGACAGTGATGGAACAAAGCTTTCAGACGAGATTACAAGTGCCGGCTACGGAATCTATTCCACTATCTGCATTATCAGAGAGCACAACGAATGGGCAAAAAAGAATCCCGACAAGCTTCAGCAGACATTTTTGTGCACTCAGCCTGTTGTGGCATCAAAGGACGAAGTAAAGATTGAACTTCTCGCAGATTTCTTTGATGAACAGTTCGGAATCAATGATACAGAGCGTGCCATGAAGTACTGGCAGGTTTACGATCGTACAACTGATGAGGTTGTTCCTGCAAATAACTGGAACTATGATAAGAATACAAAATCGGTAACAGTTAAAGGAATTACACCATGGCACAAGTACACTGTGAGCTTCCTTGCATACAGAATCTGGGAAGAAATCTCAATGTACAACCATACAACCAATAACTGGGACAAAGAGCACCTTATGCAGATTGATCCCATTTATCCGGAAACAAAAGAGTATCTTCGTAACTGGATGGAGAACTGGTGCAAGGAGCATCCTACAACAACAGTAGTACGTTTCACATCCATGTTTTACAACTTTGTATGGATCTGGGGAAGCAGCCTTCAGAACCGTCATCTCTACTCAGACTGGGCTTCCTATGATTTTACTGTAAGTGATCTTGCATTGGATCTCTTTGCGGAAAAGTACGGTTACAGCATGACAGCAGAGGACTTTATCAATAAGGGTAAGCTTCATGTAACTCATGTACCCGCAGATTCCAAGAAACGTGACTGGATGGATTTTGTAAACAAGAACGTTGTTGACTTCGGAAGAGAGTTGGTGGACCTGGTTCACAGCTATGGCAAGAAGGCATACGTTTTCTATGATGACAGCTGGGTTGGTGTTGAACCTTACAAGAAGGAATTTGAGAACTTCGGACTTGACGGTATTATCAAGTGTGTATTCTCAGGCTTCGAGGTTCGTCTTTGTGCAGGCGTCAAGGCAGAAACTCATGAACTCAGACTTCATCCTTACCTTTTCCCTGTAGGACTTGGCGGACTTCCCACATTCTCTGAAGGTGGAGATCCTAAAAAGGATGCTGCTCAGTACTGGGTAAATGTAAGAAGAGCACTTTTAAGAGCTAAAATCGACAGAATCGGTCTTGGCGGATACCTTCACCTTGTTGAAGATTTCCCCGACTTTGTAGACTATATCGAGAAGATTTCCGATGAGTTCAGAACACTTAAGGGACTTCATGAGTCAGGAAAGCCTTACTCAATCAATACACGTATTGCGGTACTTCATTACTGGGGAAGCCTCCGTTCCTGGACACTTTCAGGACACTTCCACGAGACATATATGCATGATCTGATTCATGTTAACGAGGCTCTTTCAGGTCTCCCTGCAGAAGTTTCCTTTATCAGCTTTGAGGATGTTAAAAATAACGCACTGGATAATTACGATGTGGTTATTAATGCAGGTGCCATGGGCAGTGCATGGAGCGGCGGCGATATCTGGAACAATGCTGAAATCGTGGCCAAACTTACAGAATGGGTATATAATGGAGGCACATTCATTGGTGTAAATGAACCCTCTGCCACAACTGAAGGCGGTAATGTATTCAAGCTTGCTCACCTTCTTGGTGTTGATGAGGATACTATCGATAAGGTTTGCCACGGAAAATGGGCATTTACAGAAGAAAAGGCCGAGGCTGCAAAGCTTATGCCTGAAAATGCTTATGTAAAGCCGAGAGCAAAGTGCCGCCTTACAGACGGAAAGGCTACAGTGCTTGCAGCAGATGGAGATAATCCTCTGTTCACGCGCTACAACTTCGGAGCAGGAAAGAGCTACTACCTTTCATCCTTCACAACATGCCCCGAAAACAACAGAATGCTTTTGAACATCCTTCTTGCCTGCGAAAAACAGGGAACAGGAATGTATATAACAGATAACCTTCATACTGAGTGTGCGTTCTATCCCGAAACAAAAACTCTTGTTGTAATCAACAACTCGGGAGAAGAGCAGAAGACCAGTGTGAATACAATGGCAGGAGTTAAAGAATTCGTTCTTGCACCTTATGATGCACAGATTGTGTGTCTTTAATCGGGAGGTAATATGATTCATCTTGCTGTGGATATTGGTGCTTCTTCAGGAAGACACATTGTTGCAGAAAGAAAAAACGGCGAAATGGTAATGACGGAAGTTTACCGCTTTGCCAACGGAGCAGTAAAAAAGGACAATGCCCTCATCTGGGATATCGAAAATCTTTGCAATGAGGTTGTTAATGGCCTTATTGCCTGCAAAGAAAAAGGAATTATTCCGGATACAATCGGTATTGATACATGGGGTGTTGATTACGTTCTTCTTGATGAGAAGGATGAGCCCATTATGCCGGTATATTGCTACAGAGACGAAAGAGGAGGTGCTTCTTCGCCGAAGGTACATGAAGTTGTTCCCTTTGAAAAGCTCTATAAGCACACAGGTATGCAGTATGAGCCCTTTAATACCATATACCAGTTCTGGTTTGATAAGGTACAGGGAAGACTGGATAA
>JAKSRZ010000041.1 GCA_024403375.1 Lachnospiraceae bacterium | reverse complement strand
ATTAAATTCAGATATTTGTTATATAATTATTAATTGGGGGCCGACGATGGCAAAAAAAGAAATGGAGTTCTCCATATTTTGTGTTGAAAATGTTGCAGCAAAATTAAACAAGAACCCACAGGAAGTGTATAGGTTGCTAAAAGAACAATCAGACATAATGGACGCGTATATCGTGCCTTGTTTTGCTGTGTTACATTCGCAAAGTAAAGAATATATAGTAGAGGATATTATTGCTCTTATGAAAAAGAAAGGGGTTATCGCATGATTTTATATCATGGGTCAAATATTGAGGTAAGTAAGCCGGATATTACAAAGTCAAGAGCAAAGCTGGATTTTGGTATAGGGTTTTACACTACAGATATAGAGGAACAGGCTAAGAAATGGAGCGAGCGCTTTAAGGCAAAAGGGGAAGCTGCGATTGTATCTGTATACGAACTTAATGATGATGCGTTGATAAAATGCAAGGTGCTGAAGTTTGACAGCTATAGTGGTGATTGGCTTGATTTTATAGTTGGATGCCGCGAGGGCAAAGAAACAACAGACTATGACATTATCATTGGGGGCATTGCAAACGATAAGGTGTTTGATACTTGTGAGCTTTATCTGAAAAAAATGATAACAAAACGTGCAGCATTAGGCCGATTAAAATATGAGAAACCTAATATGCAATTATGCATAAAAAATCAGGACGTGATTGATAAGTACTTGGTATTTAAGGAAAGCAGGAAAATATGAACGCAGAACCGCTTATTATGCAAATGAAATATGCAGACATTGTCGAGGAGATTGCCTGGCAGGCTGGGATTTCCTACGATGATGCGATGAAAGCGTTTTATGATTCCGGTACATTTCTTTTAATTCATAACGGTATTTCGGACATGCACTGCAGAAGTGTTGGGTATCTTGCGGAGGATATTATCGCAGAAACAGACCGTTCGCAATTTGAAAGGTATATATTGATTGAAGAATTCTTAAAGACTACGGATATAAAAAAGAATACAATAGAGAAAAATCATAGAAGTATTAAAAAGGTGCTGAAGATTCGAAATCAATATATGATTCTGGAAGGAGCCAGATATCCTTACAGAATCAAAAGCATGCATGTAAAGAATGCAGAAGATGCCAGGTATTATACGCTGAAAGCAATGAATGAGTTTCGATACATCGATAATGAGATACTTGGAATTTCTCAGTGCTCTTTCGATTTTATTGTTGAAGAATTTTTAGCGAAAGGGTTAATAAAGAAAAACAAGTCAAATAATGCATACGGATTAAATGGATATGATATTACCGGTGAAGGTATGGCTGTTATTTGCGAGAAAAAGCATCAGACAATCAAAAAAATGGCGGCAATATTGGGAACATATAGCGGAGCATTTGCTGGTCAGATGCAGAGTTAGAACATAATAAGGCCGGGGTTAGTGGCATTACACCACCAACTCCGGCCTTTTTAACCCACATTTATTTCACAATCACGTATTTACATATTCTTTCAAAGGCTTCTTTTACTCTGGAAAGTGGCACTGCCAGATTCATTCGGATGTGGCAGGGGCCGTGGAAAATAGTTTACCACGTACATCCTCCCCATTGTTGTGAATCAAGGCTTTGTGGAGATTAAAATGTGATTTGTAGACCTATTTTGCCTTCGATAAAGAAAATATTATAGCTATGAATTTGGGGCCACCGGTGATTGCAGAGATGAGATGCCGGTGGCTTATTTGAATAAAATTAGAAAATGTTTGACATATTATCGGTGTACCGATAATATAAAGTAAAAAGATTGAAATACAATCTTTTTACTTTGACGTGCAACAAACACAACAGTTGCGAGTATTATATTACGAGGGGTAGCTATTATGGATTTTGTTGTTGAATTAAAAAAACAAAATATGAATATAAGAGTCTGCTCGCAGAAGAGTGGAATCCCATATGCGACGCTTTATCCGATTATAAAAGGCCAGGTGGATATTGGAACCTGCACTTACTATACAGTAGAAAAATTGGCTAAGGTCTTGGGGTATCGTCCGGACCAGATTGTGTATCATAAAGAGGATTTTCAGACCTTTAGAAATAATCTGCATCATGATATTAAAAGGAATGATCTTCAGACTGTACTGGGGATAATTGAGCGTGAGGATGTGGAATATTATCGTATGCATCACGATTATATTAAGATGCTTTATCTTGTGGCAACTGTAGACTATATCAGCAAAAAACACAGTATTCCTCTTAGCAATAAATATGATGAGATAAGGAAGATGAAGTTGGAGAAACCATTCTTTGTAGGAGATGCAATGATTCTTGGAAAGAAAAAGGAAACTGGAATAGAAGAGTTTGCTAAGTACAATATTATAGAGGGAAATCTGTATGACGCCGTCTGATAAAAAGATTACAAGAGAGAATGCAAAGGATATTATAAACAGTTTGCAAATGCCTATAAGAGATTATACAGGAGTGATATCCCTGAAGAAGCTGCAAAAATGGTACAGCAATTTATAGAGCATGGTGAGTAACCACCGGCGATTGCACTAAAGGGCTCATGATGGAGGAGCAAGTAATGGATAAGCTATTAATGGACATCAATATCATTTGTTGCGCCGAAAGTGGTGAAAAAGCTTATATCGAAATAATAACAGCTATAACGTGTTTTTAGGGGGGCATATGGGTCTTTTATTTGGTTTATTAGTAGCATTTATAGTAGGTGCGGCGATGGTGGAGATGGGCATCACGGCTCCTGATTTTGAGTTGGCGTCGCGTATTTTCGCTATTGTCTGCGGCATCATTTGTATGCTTCCTGGCATTTTGATGGCTCCGAGGATTGTGGCGGATTTAAAGAAAAAGCGTGACAAAAGGAAGGAAAAAGGTAATAAGGGACTTTATCGTTTTATAAAGTTGATGAAGAAGGAACCGATTACTCAGGAGGATACGCGCCGAGAGGAGAGCATCAGAGCCTTTAAGGAGGCTTATGGTGATTTCTTCAGGATTGATTATCCGGTGGAAAATTCGGATTTGCAGAATGAGGCAACTCAGTTGCACTGGAATATTCTTGCTTTGCAGAGGCGGAGGCTGGACAAAAAGAAAATCAGAATGGAATTCGATTCGATGCGTATGAAGTACGGAGAGTATCCTGCCTATACTGAGGGCTCTGATTTTGATGGAAAGTACTACATTACCGAAGTATCGGAGACTATGGAGGCGAAAAAAAGTTTTTACAAGGATGGTCGCAAAATTGGCAGTGATAAATGTAGTCGGTTGGCTCATTTTGTGATGTTGGATCCTAAAACTACCGGTAAGGGGCTCATTATCTGTCCTAATTGTGGAGGTGCTGCGACTCGCGAAAATCTGCTGGATGGCTGTGATTATTGTAATACAAAGTTTAATGTTGAGGACCTGGAGGAGAGAGTTTCTGACTTTTCCTTTGGCCAGGATTATGATCTGACCTATGCCTTGTATCAGGATGCCCGCAGCCGTTTCAGCCTTTGTGTGGCTCTTATTGTTGGCATACCTACCGGTATCTTTTCGCTGATCGGGGCGTCGGGAGCAATCTTTGATGGGACAGATGGAAGCGGACCGCTTATGAGAATTACCGGCGTCATTTTGAGCGTGGCTTTTGTGACCTTTGCGGCCGTATTATTGGCACTGATATTCTTTTACTTTTTTGCATTCCCCATTATTCAGGTGGTTGCTTCGGTATTGCACATTACCGGAAAAAGTTTGGATGTGCTGAAAAAGGCCAAATTGAACGACCAGAAAATCGAAGAAATGATTCGTAAAGATGATCCACTCTTTTCTCGCAATGGCTTTTATTCTCATCTTCAAAACATGTTAGCGACCATTTTTATGGGAGAAACAAACGACGAGATACTTGCTTTTTCTGAGGGAGAGAGTGCTGAAAAGACGCTGATGGAGCAAAAGGACAGCTTCAAGGACATTATTAACGTTTCCACAAACTGGATGCGCCTTGTTTCCTATGAGATTAGTGAGGGAATGAGCAAAATAGTTGTGGAAGGAAATTTCACTCTTACAAAAGCGGAAAGTGGACGAATCAAGAGGAAAAAGAGACAAATAAAAATGTGCGTAATAAGAGACGCGGAGTGTGTCACAAAGGCTGTGACGGGCCCATCATTTACCAAGTGCACGGGATGCGGTAATTCTCTATCAATACTCTCCGGCAAAAAGTGCGAATACTGCGGGCGGGTTAGAAAAATATCTTCTATCGATTGGGTGCTGGGGAATTTTGAAATTACTGCTCGAAAGTAGTATACTTACGAGTAGTAAAATAAGGAATCCGCCCCATGTTACCACTTGCTTTTTTGCTTTTGTGTGTTAATATAGCAACGAGGTAAACTATAGAAAGGGGAGATTTCTAATGAACAAGAAAGCTATAGCAGGTATTCTTGCTGCAATTGCTCTTTTGGTTGGATTGGGGTGCCAGGCATTAAGCCTTCCTGATTTTGTTTCAGGCCTTATCGCCGGCGTGTGCATCGTGGTTGAAGTTGTTGCACTTATTACCATCGTAAAAGAAGTAAAAGCAGACAAGCAGAATTAAGACGAAAAAATTAAGCAGGAAGGCGATTCTGATTCGCTCTCCTGCTTTTTCGATACTCCGAAAGAGGACTTAGTCCCCCATAACAACGTATTTACTTATTCTTTCAAAGGCTTCTTTTACTCTGGAAAGGGGCACTGCCAGATTCATTCGGATGTGGCAGGGACCGTGGAAGGCAACGCCGTCCTGAACGGCAACGCCTACCCGCCAGAAGGCTTCTTCCAGTTCTCTTATTGTGATGTTATGCGTTTCGCAGTATTCGGTGCAATCCAGGAAGAGCATGTAGGTACCTTCGGGGCGGGAGCAGGTTATTCCGGGAAGGTTGTTTTTTATGTAGTTTACGGCGTAGTCCACGTTGCCGGTAAGGACTGTGCGTAATTCTTCCAGCCATTCTTCGCCCGTATCTGAGTAGGCACCGATAAGGGCGTGCATGGAAAGCACGTTCATGGAATTGTAGTGGCAGAGGGTGGATTCTTTGTTGATTCTGTCACGCCACCAGGTGTTATATACGATGTGGTAGCTTCCGATAAGGCCGGCCAGGTTAAAGGTTTTGCTGGGGGCATACATGGCAACGGTACGCATTTTGGCGTCTTCGCTTACGGACTGGGTGGGGGTGTGCTTATGGCCCTCAAGAATCAGGTCTGACCATATTTCATCTGAAACAACATAAACATCGTATTTCTTGAAAAGGTCCATGGCGGCTGTAAGCTCGTCCTTTGTCCAGACACGTCCGCAAGGATTATGAGGGTTACACATAATGGCGGCATGAATCTGCTCTTCTTTAAGCTTTTTCTCCATATCTGCGTAGTCCATTCTCCAGATACCGTTTTCGTCCTGAACAAGGGGACTATGAACGATTTTGTAACCATTGTCCTCTAGGGCATGGGTGAAGCCGATATAGGTCGGTGAGTGGAGAAGAACCTTGTCACCTCGGGAACATACGGTGTTAAGGGCACTTATTACGCCACCCAGAACTCCATTATCGTACCCGATGTTCTCTTTTGTGAGACCGGACACTCCGTTTCTTCGATTATGCCAGTTTATAATAGCATTATAATAATCGTCTGAGGCTTCATAGTAGCCAAAGGCGGGGTGAGAAGCTCTTTCAATTATGGCTTCGGTAATAGAGGGCGGAACGGGAAAGTTCATGTCCGCAACCCACATGGGAATTGCGTCAAATCCGGCTTCAGGGGTATTGGGAGCCCAGCCTGAACCTAAAGCGTCCACAGCCAGAGCGTCCTTGCCGTGACGATTCATTATTGAAGTAAAATCATATTTCATAGGTATATCTCCTTTGGGTTACTGAGAAAATTATAACCCTTTTTTTATTCGTTGAGAAGCGTTATAATTGGGGTAGGCTTAAATTTGAATGTAAAAAAATAATACAGGCAGGGCTGATAATTTTGGGAATGGTGGTGCTTTCGGCGTGCGGAAAGAAGCCTTACGAGCAGGCGATTCCGATTCCGACTCCCACGGAAACGCCGTATCCCACGGCAATCAGTATTCCCGCAGCTGTTCCGACAGCAGAAAGTGAACCTGTGCCCACGGCGGTCCCGGAGGAATCAAAGGCACCGACGCCTACGCCGATACCTTCACCGGCTGGTTTGCCGGAGCAGGTCAAGTCACTGGAACAGTTCCTGCGAAATGCCATGAAGCCGGTAGGTTCAACACTTTATGTGTGGGGCGGCGGCTGGAATGAAGAGGATACCGGTTCAGGTGAGGAAGCAGTATCTATAGGTTTGAGCGGGGCCTGGAAAGAATTCTTTATTGGCGAAACAAAGAATTATGACTACAACAAGCACCTTTACAAAATACATGACGGACTGGATTGTTCAGGCTATGTAGGCTGGACTTTATATAATACACTGGAAAGCGATAATGGCAAAGAAGGCTATGTAACAAAGGCTGTGAAAATGGCTGAAAGCCTTGCGGACAGGGAACTTGGAACGATTGTTGACTTTGATAACAGTCTCTTGCCCGGAGATATAGTCAGCATGAGCGGACATGTGTATATTGCCCTTGGCACCTGTGAAGACGGAAGCGTCCTCCTCGTTCATTCAAGCCCGCCGGGAGTTCGCATTTCAGGAACGGCAAAAGCGGACGGAAGTACTTCCATAGCAACGCAGATGGCCTGGGAATACACGAAAAATCACTATCCTGAGTGGTTTGAAAGATATAATAAACCTGAGAATTATCAGGTCAGCAGCTCTTATCTTAAGGACATTAAGGTGTTCAGATGGGGCAAAGATGTTTTTGAAGATGCAGATGAAATAGAAAAACTTTCACCGGCTCAAGTACTGCAGATGCTTTCGGGACTCTCGGAGAAGATTATGCCCCTTGAACTCCGAGATAATTCAGAATACAAAATGTATCTGAACTCCGGCAATGGTGAATTATGTGAGGCACAGCTTCAGATTGAGCATATGCTGAAATATAAGGACGATGCCGAATATCTGGAATTCAACTGCAGACTGATTATCAGTGATGAGGCAGCCTTTAACGAAGGCTACAATTACCTGCCCTTTGTGACAGACAGCAGAAACCTGCAGGAAAACCTCGCTACTTTTTCTCACATAAAAAGCGGAGTTTACGAGGACCATAACGAAAGAAAGATATGCGATTCATTTTCATGTAAAATACCGATTTCCGAGGGCACGGATAACTACCTGTTCGGTTTCATAAATACTGCGACAAACATGAGCCCGGACTACAGGCCGACAGGCGACAATCACCTAATCTTATTCAGCATAAATCCCGATGAAGCTCCTGAGGTAAAAAAATCATCGGAACAACTGAAGGTTGGTGACTTTGTCACTATCAGCGATGAAGAGAATGCTGAAATATGGTATGTTATGGCAGAGGACGATCAGGGCTACAGACTTATTACAAAGAATCTGATTGCACTTAACGGAAGCGAGCAGGCAGAAAAAATAATGAAAACGGAGGGATATTATCTGCGTGGAGAAGAAGAGATAATATCTTATTTATGGAAAAACGACCTGGGATATGATACTATAATCGCTGCCGAACCCACAAAAAACTGCTATGAAGAAATAAAACAGTTCTGGGGAACGGAGCCTCCGGAGGACCTGGTATTTTATCACTTTGCTCTTAACGGCGAAGGTGAATATTGCGGCCCGGACGGAACAGGAAACGTTAATAATGGCGGGGGAAGCCTGCTGTCTCTTATTGGACTCAGACCCTGCTGTTTACTGAAAAAATAAAGTTCACCAAAAAAACACAAAGGAGTATAAAATGGGAAAAATAAAAGTAACTCATGATGTAGACGGAATTAAAGGTGTATGCATAATTGAGCCTGCAGTTTACGGAGATGAAAGAGGATACTTCACAGAAACCTACAACAAGCAGGATCTTCTGGCAGAAGGAATTGATCTGGATTTTGTTCAGGATAACCAGTCAGCATCAAAAAAAGGTGTATTAAGAGGCTTGCATTATCAGATTAACTATCCTCAGGACAAGCTGGTGAGAGTAATCAACGGAGAAGTTTTTGATGTCTGCGTGGACTTAAGACCGGGCTCAGAAACCTTCGGAAAATGGACAGGAATAAGACTTTCTGCCGAAAACAAAAAGCAGTTCCTTGTACCCAAAGGATTCGCTCACGGCTTTCTTGTACTTTCCGATTATGCCGAATTCTGCTACAAAGTAACCGATTTCTACCATCCTAATGATGAGGGCGGAATAAGATTCAACGATCCCGACATTAATGTGGCATGGCCATATCCGGAAGGAATGACAGAGGCTGATCTTATTCTTTCCGACAAGGACAAGGTTCAGAAAAGCTATAAAGAATTTTTGAAGGAACAGTAATGGAACTAAAAAACAAAAAGACAACATTAGGTGACGATGCGGCACTTTACGAGCACCGCACCTCCAACATGACCACCAAAGAGAAGTGGAACAGCCTCGATAAGAAAGGGAAATGGGATTTCTTTATGGCCTATTTTCTCCCTAAAATTGTGGGCATAGGTATTGTTGGCGGCTTATTGATTTCACTTCTTGTTACAATCTTTAAGCCAAAGCCGGACAAATACATAAGCTTTACGGTTTCAGATATGCTTATGTCAGAGGAAGAAATAAATGTGTTAAAATCGGATTTCCTTGAATACAAAAATCTGGATCCCGAGAAAAACACCGTTCAGATCAACTCAAACTGCTATTTCCTTACGGATGAAGTAAACGCAAGACAGTTTTTCATGGTTTATTATGCCGTAGGAGAGCTGGATGTTACCCTTATGCCTCTTAAGGCCTTCAATATGGTTACCGAGACACCCTCTGCAGCAAACGGAATGTTTGTGGATGTAAACGAGTACCTGACACCGGAGTTAAAGGAACGCTTTAAGGACGATTTTGTCTATGTCTTAAAGACAGACAGCGAAGGAAATGAATTCTTTGAAGGAACCGAGTATCCTTGCGGAATTATTGTAAAGGACAGCAAATATATTTCCGGAAATTTCTATTCCGAGCCCATGGTAATAGCTGTAAACGGCTGTACAAAAGACCTTTCCAAGTGTACTGAGATGATAGAATTTTTGTTCAAATAAGTTTGCAAAATTTTTATAAAAAAGATATAATAACTACGTATGTGCACATACGTAGTTTTTTTGTACAAATAATGCGGAAATCTTGATTCGGAGGATTTTATATATGGCAACCGGAAGAAAGAAAAGTAAGAAAAGAAAACAGCAGGATACAGTGAGATTCGGTATTGTTATACTGATTGCTCTTATAATTCTGCTCATCATTTTTATAATCAGCAAATTAAGCAAGAAGGAAGGAGGAGAGGTCACTCCGGCCCCGTCACCTACCACAATTGCGCTGACAACCGAAACACCCACACCAAAACCTGAGGCAACAGAAGCACCGGTTGCTACAAAGAAGCCCGTAGATAATCCTACAGAGGCACCCGTACCTACTGCAGAGCCGGTAGAGCCCACAAAGGAGCCCGAAGCAACTTCTGCTCCCACATCAACTCCTGCTCCCACAAAGAAGCCTGAAAATAAGGTGACAGAGAAGAAGGATGCGGAGGCACTGCTCTTCAAGAAAATCGATAAGAATGCGTACACAGTAACAATGTACGAGGACCGATTCAAGGATACCGACGGAAATGAGTTCTTTGCTTTTATCGTTAGTGATAAGGAGAACAAATCAATGGTTCTTCATGTGGTAGTAAGTAAAGAAACAGGAAAGATATATTACAACGATGACGGCTTACTTTCAGAGATGACAAAGTTCCCGCCCGATAATGTAGTAACCAAGGACCCTTCTGAGGTGATTGGAAAGGGCATTACTGCGGATCAGGCCTACAAGCTTCTCTGCACTTTGGATAAAGACGTTCTTGGTCTCTTAAAGAAGCCTTCCGAGTATACAGCTGAATATGACAAGGAAGCATATACTCCCGTTATGGGCAAGAACTGCTATGATATTGAACTTCTGGAAACATCCAACGGCAAAAAGATTCTTCGCGGAAGATATTTCATATCCGAAGACGGTCTTGATTGCTACTATGTGGACCCGGATACCGAGACCTTTGTTCCCATCCCTATTGGCTGATAGTTTATAAACAAGGATACCTGCTGTGAAAGAGAAAATTGAGAGATTTTCCAAAGGAATATTCGAATACCAGCAACCTGAGATAGAATTATCTCAGGAGGTAATTGAAGTGTTCGTAAATGAAGGAACCGCAAGCCACGGCTCCTTTGTTATTTCCAATCAGGCAGGCACTTCCATGAAGGGAGTAATTTACTCCACTTCAAAACTGATTACTGTAGACAACAACCGATTCGTGGGCGTAAAAAACGAGATAACCTATACGGTTGATTGTACATATATGGAGCAGGGAGCTCGCGGTGAAGCTCAGATTAATATTGTGTCCGACTGCGGCGAAAAGCAGATACCTGTTTATGTATCTGTAATGGGCACGACCTGTCCCAGCCCTGTAGGTCACATTGCCAACGTTTTCCAATATGCGAACCTTGCTCAGACTAACTGGAATGCGGCTGTTCAGATGTTTGAAACTCCCGAATTCTACAAGGCGGTTATAAAAAAGGACCGTAAGCTTAAGGTGGCCTATGAGGTGCTCAGAAAGAGCCCGGACCAGGGGCTGGCCTTAGAAGAATTCCTCTGTTTCTGCAAAAAGAAGGCGGAATGTCGTTTCTTTGTGGGAACATCGGAGATTAATCTGGAAACTGACAGAGAAAGCTTCACGGACAAAATTCTTATTTCTAAGAGCACGTGGGGATATCTCACTTTGAAAATTACTTCTGACGCGGAGTTTATAAAGCCTGTAAAGGATACGATTTCCAACGAGGATTTTATCAACGGACGTTATGAGTTAAGAACTCTTTTTGATCTTTCAAATGCCGGAGAGGGCGTGCACCGAGGAAATATAAGGGTTTCCAATGCAAAGCACTCAGTGCTGATTCCTGTGTGTATTAATGTTCGCGGCTCAGATGATGCCGGAAAGTTGCGTAGAAGAAATATAAAGAACTACCAGTGTAGAATACAGAGGAATTATCTGGACTTCAGAGCAGGGAAGCTGGTAAATGCAACCTTCATTTCAGAGTCAGTCAAGCTTACAGAATCAATTCTCATGCTGCTGGATAAAGAAATAGCGTCCGAAAGAGAGGACAACGGATATTATCAGGAGCTGAAGCAATCCTACGAGCTTTACCGGGCATATCTTGCCATTGCCGAAGGAAGACATTTCAGAAATGAAGAACTGGTGGGAAACGTTCTGCTTAAGAAGAGTGAGTTCGAGAGAAAACGCTCAAAGTTCTATCCGATAGTTCTGTACCTTGAGGCATTAAGAGCAAAGAATTCGGAGATTACCGAAAACAATCTCTCATATATTCGCAGATTTTATGAGAGCAATCCAGAAGACACAATCCTTTTCTGGCTTATTCTCTACATGGATAAGCGATTGGAAGAAAATATAGATTTCAGATACGAAAAGATACTTCGCCATATGCTTATGGGGGACAACAGCCCCATACTTCTGTTTGAGGCAGCTGCCCTGGTGAAGCAGGAGCCGGAGCTTCTGGATGCCGCCAATGATGTGGAATGCCGCATTGTTGACTTTATGCTGAAGTATGACATGATTACAGGAGATTCGGCAGTCCACTTTGCCTACTGCTGTAGAAAGACTGCTCCCAACGACAAACACCGACTGATAATTCTTACAAAACTTTATGAGAAATATCAGGATGAAATAATTCTCGAAGTGCTTTGCAAAAAGCTTGTGACACTTGATTGCAGAAGCAAAGTGTATCACAAATACTTTAAAGATGCATGCAGCATGCAGCTTGGCGTTGATGGCATATATGAATACTTCATGTACACCATGGGCGGAGAACTTTCAGACGAAATCCCCCAGAACGCTTTACTCTATTTTGGCTATACAACCAATCTTGATGAACTTACTCAGGAGCAGCTGTATGCCTACGTAATACGAAATAAAGATAACACACGTTCCATTTATCGAGCATACCTGAAAAATATGGAGCAGCTGGCTGTAAACTGCATGAAAACGGCCAGAATCAATCCACTGCTTTCCACAATATATGCGGACGTTGTAAGCCGCTCACTGCTGGACAATGAAACAATAGAAAAGTTCCCGGATGCGTTGTTTACATATCACATTAAGTGTGAAAGCGATGAAATGGTGAACGTGCTGGTTGTAAATGATGAGGAAAAGGAAGAATACGTTTACCCTCTGGTTGACGGTGAAGTGGATGTCCTCATTTATACGGAAACCAGCGACTGCTATTTTGAAGATAAAGAAGGAAACAGATACCTTTATTCCGAATGCGGTACCATTAACCGCTATATCTACATGCAGGATATGTTGGCAACCTGCTATGATCTGGGTGCAAAAAATCCAAGATTATTGCTTTATATGTGGGAGAGAAACCGCCAGTACAATTCACAGACGGATTCCTATATTACTCTCCAGAAACAAATATCCACTATTCCTTCACTGAATGACGAAATCGTAAACGAATGCTGCTTTGCTCTGTCAGAATACTATTTCGAGAACTATGAAGGAGAACTTCTTGAAAGCTACTTAAGAAGCACCGACCTTAAACTGTTACCCTCCAATAAGCGACTCAGAAGTATTGAACTCATGATACTCAGAGACATGTATGAGGAGGTAATCGATGCGGTCCGTATCTTTGGCTGTGAGGGCATATCGGCCAAAAGATTATCAAGACTCTGTATGTTCGGCCTGGATCAGAACAAGGATCTGGAGGACAAAGAAAGCATTGTCTCAATGGCCCATTATGCATTCCGAAACGGACATGTGGATCATCGACTTATCCAGTATCTTGCCAATAACTTTAATGGCACCACACTGGAAATGTATGAAATCTGGAATGTGGCAAGAGAAAATGAGCTGGATACAATGATTATTGAAGAAAACCTGCTGGCTCAGATGCTCTTTGCAGAAAGCTATATTGAGAATGCTTATGCAGTGTTCCTTGATTATTATTACAAAGGCACTAACAGAAAGCTTATAAGAGCATATATCTCATATACGGCTTACAAATATTTTGTGCGAGACCGAATTACAAACCCGGACTTTTTCGTCATTCTTGAAAGAGATCCATCACTTGAAAACAGCCAGATCGGCATACTTGCACTGCTTAAGTTCTACAGCACAAAGGAGTCACTTACAAAGCCGGAAAAAGAATTTGCGGACGCACACATAAGGCACTTCCTTCAGAAGAGAATGTTTTATTCCTTCTTCAAGGATTTCAGAGATAAAATCACCCTTCCTGCGGCAATGGTGGACAGATGCTATATCGAATATCGCACCAGCCCCAAGAAGCAGGTATTTATACATTACAACTACAACGACGAACTGGACATTAAGGCAGAACAGATGACGGACGTCGGATACGGCATATTCACAAAGGAAGTTATTCTTTTCCACGATGAGGTGCTTCAGTACTTCATTACTGAAAATGACGGAGAAAAGGAAGAAATAACAGAAAGCCGTTCCGTAAGATTCCTGGACGAGGATGCCAGCGAGCGCGGTACAAAATATGATGAGATTAACGGCATACTTATAGCTGTGGAAATGCAGGATGAGAAAACCGCCATTAATCTTCTGGAACAATATTATCGCACCGAGTATGCGATGAAACGACACTTTAAGCCACTTTAACATAAACGGAGACTGAACATGGCTTCTTTGATGATTGGTATTGATTTTTATGATACGGAAGTATACGTAGGACTTTGGGCAGAGGATGAACGCTGTGCAAAGGTATTTTCCGTGGATAATATTTCTGATACCGATTCACCTGACCGGATTCCCCTTTTCGTATGTGTTGACGAAAACGGGAAATACTATGCCGGACACGAAGGAGTCGATTACAGTATTAAGCGGCAAACCGACGGTGTTTCTCTGTTATATGGCAGAAACATAAAAGAAAACGTTACCGTTAACGGAAGAGAATATTCTGTGACAGACCTGCTGGCCGGCTTTTTGGGAGAAGTGCTGGGAGCAATTAAACGACACTTCGGAGGAGCTTCTATTGCAAGGCTGTGCCTTACCGGAAGCAGAATGAATCCCGTTGATGAGGCAAGACTTCGCAGGGCACTGGAAATTATTGAGTTTCCGAGAGAACAGGCGGTTATCATAAATCACGCTAACGCTTTTGCAATGTATATGCTCCACATGGATGAAGACAAGCGAAGCAAAAGAGCAGCGACAATCGACCTGGACAGTAACGGTGCCGGCATTTATGCATTTATTCCCTATGACACAAAAACACATGCTCCAAGCCACGTTAATAACGTAGATGCTTCCGAAAATATTCCCAACGGACTGGATTCAATTAAGGATCCCGAGGAGCAGGTAAAACTGTTTGAAGAGGTGGTAAGCACCGCCATTTCACATAACCTTCCGCTTACAAGATTGTTTGTAACCGGAAAAAGCATAGAAAATGAAAGAATAAAGGGTGTCCTCAGAAAGTACGCATCGGATAACTTCAGAATTTTTTCAGGACAGAATCTCTACTCATCCGGGGCCTGCTACATGGCCGTGGCGGAGCCCTCAAAAGAGAAAACCATCTTTGACGGAGAAGTGTTCCACACCATATCCCTTGAAGGCTACAAAGATGCATGCATTGATGCAGTGGAACTGATTCCTGCGGGAACACCACTTGAAAAAGCAAAAAAGAAGGTTGATGTCATAATGGACGGTACCGATGATCTGGTATTCCATGTGACGGACCAAAGAAACGGAAACAGATCCGTCTGCACCTTCTCACCGGACGATCTGCAGGTGAGAGATAACAGAACCCAAAGACTTGAGATTTCCCTGAGATTTCTTGACGTGGAAACTCTTGTTGTAAAGGTGAGAGACATAGGATTCGGAGAAATATATCCCGCATCCTTCAGAGTATGGGAACAGGTAATTCAATTATAGGACTTTTATGGGCAAAGTAATATTTACAAGCGGAAATTACGCTACAACACCATATTACTTAAAGAATTCAAAGCTCTGTATAAGATCTATTGAAGAGCTTGCTTTTTGCATACTCAAAAATCCTGAGCTCTGCGAGGACTTCCTTTATGATAAGGACCTGGCGGCATATATTGATAATGAACTGGGACTTAAGGAGGCAGGAAGCCTGTTAACGGACCTCATAGAAAGAGACGCACCGCTTAAGGACCTTATCGGAGTCTGCTTCCTTTGCAATGACTACCTTGTTAAGGACGAAATTGAAGAATTTATTTCCGAGCTGTCGAAGGTTGAAAGAAGTGAAGAGTGGGTAAGGATTAAGAACAAGGCTGACAGCTATCTGGATCATGAAAATTATAAAAATGCGGTAATAAACTATCGAAATCTCATAAAAGAAGCCGATAATTTCAAAATAACCACAGAAACTCTGGGAGATATTTACCATAACATCGGAATTGCCATGCTGCATACGGAAGGATTCCTTTCGGCAGCGGACTGTTTCAGAGAAGCATATGAAAGAAACAATCGCGAAGAGTCCTTAAGAGACTACTTGCTGGCACTGAAATTTTCCGGAAACGAAAAAGAATATAGTTCGGCTTTGGATATATACAGCATAAGCGAAGAAACATCTTCCTGGCTCAGCAAGGCGTTCTTCCATACCGAGCTGGAGGCCGACAGCGAACCGGAGCTGTTTGAACTGGCGGAGGCCGTCAAACTGCTGAAAAACGGTAAGGTTAACGAGTTCTATTCAGTCATCAGAAAGATGACAACCCAATTAAAGGAACAGTACAGAAGATACAATGAATGATTACGAAGGTGATTAGAAGTGGGCTTTTTTGATCTCTTTAAGAAAAAAAAGAATAAAAAAGAATCGTCTGAAGACACCGTGAGAGTATTTTCCGAGACAGCTTTGGCGGACAGAAGTACAAGAGAGTCCTTCATAACAAGTAACTGTGAGGTCATAGTTACGGCGGAGAAGCAGAAGCTGGAATCAAGGAAAGAGTACGAGGTTGTTACGAGCTACCTGGCAGATATTCAGAAAATCGACCTGGTTCCCAAGGATGAACGCAAGGAAATCACGGACAGTGCAGAAAGAATTCTGAATCTGAACAAGGAGCGGGAAAAAATGTCTCATACTCCCTCAAAGATTACCATTGCCCAGCGGCAGGCAATCGAAGAGATGGAGTTTGAAATGGACAATGAAATTGCCCGTATAGAAGATTTCGAGGCGTACAAGATGGTGGTGGAATCGGACCTCCGTACGCTGGAAGGGGAAAGAGACGCTTACGACTACGAAATAAATGACGCCGTGAGTCGCGACGAATTCTACCGTAAGGTGCTTATTGTGGCCACGGTGTTTGTCGTCCTCTCATTGGCCATCCTAATCTATGTACAGAGAATGGAGGCAATGGCCGATCGTCAGAATATTATTATGCTTGTATTTGCTCTTATAGTCCTTTTCGGAGCAGGAATGGCTGCATATTTTGTGGTCAATCACAAAAATATCGAAAAAGAAATGAAGGGCAACGCAACTAAACTGAGTCGTGCCATATATCTTTTAAATAAAGTT
The DNA here is from genome assembly GCA_024403375.1 of Lachnospiraceae bacterium. Lineage (GTDB taxonomy): Bacteria > Bacillota > Clostridia > Lachnospirales > Lachnospiraceae > RGIG3528. The sequence goes on along the minus strand of JAKSRZ010000041.1, from coordinate 5,569 downwards.
AAAATCAAATACGTCAATGTCGTCAATATGCTGGACTACAACTACGAAAAGTACCACGTTCTTGATCTTAAGGAACTTAAGTACAATTGGAAGGAGTATAAAAGACTTCTTGAGGAGGAGAAACGATTTAAGAAGGCTGAACAGCTTATTGAGTTTTATAATGATGACCTGAAGCATCGTCTCAGACAGGCAGGAGTGCAGGATACCGGAATATGGATTTATCAGTGCGAAGCCCTGGTGGACGATAAGGAAATGGTGGAAGTGCGTCATCGCCTTAACGTAAGAAGACAAAAGCTCAGAAAGGCTATAGATTACAATACCGAGCAGGCTGAAAAGGCCATGCTGAGCCTCAGAAGCTTCAATGAAAGACATCCGGAATACGAATATGAGACCAGGATGTTTATGGACCGTTACAGGTTGACGCTGGAATGACACCTATGATACAATAAATTTTTGGTCTATTAACAAAAGAAAGGAAATGTTATGAATAAAGAACTTGCAAAAAACTATAATCCCAAAGACCTGGAAGACAGGTTATACACTAAGTGGGTAGATAATAAATACTTCCACGCTGAGCCGGACCCCAAGAAGAAACCCTTCACAATCGTTATTCCGCCTCCGAACATTACAGGACAGCTTCACATGGGCCATGCCCTTGATAACACAATGCAGGATATCCTTATCCGCTTTAAGAGAATGCAGGGTTACAACGCACTTTGGCAGCCCGGTACAGACCATGCTTCCATCGCTACAGAGGTTAAGATTATCGAAACCCTTAAGAAAGAGGGCATTGATAAGCATGACCTTGGACGTGAGGGCTTCCTTAAGCGTGCATGGCAGTGGAAGGACGAGTACGGCGGACGTATCGTAAGCCAGCTTAAGAAACTTGGCTCTTCCTGTGACTGGGACAGAGAACGTTTCACAATGGATGAGGGCTGCAACAAGGCCGTAGAAGAAGTATTTGTAAATATGTACAAGAAGGGTCTCATTTACAAGGGCTCCAGAATCGTTAACTGGTGTCCTGTATGTAAGACTTCTATTTCCGATGCGGAAGTTGAATATGAGGATCAGGCAGGACATTTCTGGCATATTAAGTATCCTTTGATTGAAGAGGATGGCAGCATCTCAAAGACACGTTTCCTTGAGTTTGCAACAACAAGACCCGAGACAATGCTCGGTGATACAGCCATCGCCGTAAATCCTTCAGATGAGAGATACTCCGACATCGTTGGTAAGTTCGTATGGCTTCCCTTCGTAGACAGAAAGATTCCTATTATTGCGGATCCTTATGTAGAGAAGGACTTCGGAACAGGCGTAGTAAAGATTACTCCTGCTCACGACCCCAATGATTTCATGGTAGGTAAGAGAAATAACCTTCCTGAAATCAATATTATGAACGATGATGCAACAATCAATGCCAACGGCGGAAAGTTCCAGGGCATGGATCGTTACGAAGCAAGAAAGCAGATCGTTAAGGAACTTGACGAAATGGGACTTCTTGTAAAGATTGAGGACTACAGCCATAACGTAGGTACTCATGACCGTTGTAAGACAACAGTTGAGCCTCTCATCAAGATGCAGTGGTTTGTAAAGATGGATGAGCTTATCAAGCCTGCTGAAGAAGCTATTAAGACAGGTGAAATCAAGCTTATTCCCGAGAGACTTGATAAGACATACTATAACTGGACAGAGAACATTAAGGACTGGTGTATTTCACGTCAGCTCTGGTGGGGCCACAGAATTCCCGCATGGTACTGCGATGACTGCGGAGAAATCACAGTTGCAAAGACAAAGGATGCACCTTGCAAGTGTCCTAAGTGCGGCAGCGACAAGCTTACACAGGATCCGGATACACTTGATACATGGTTCTCATCAGCACTTTGGCCCTTCTCAACATTAGGCTGGCCTGAAATGACAGAAGACCTTAAGTATTTCTATCCTACAGATGTACTCGTAACAGGTTACGATATTATCTTCTTCTGGGTAATCAGAATGATTTTCTCAGGCTATGAGCATATGGGCAAGAAGCCTTTCAATACGGTTCTTTTCCATGGTCTTGTAAGAGACTCTCAGGGCCGTAAGATGAGTAAGTCCCTCGGAAACGGCATCGATCCTCTTGAAGTAATTGACAAGTACGGTGCAGATGCTCTCAGATTCACACTTATTACAGGAAATGCACCCGGTAATGACATGCGTTTCTACTGGGAAAGAGTAGAAGCAAGCCGTAACTTCGCAAATAAGGTATGGAACGCTTCACGTTTCATTATGATGAATATGCAGCAGCTTGAGGAGCAGGGCGTTGATTACCTCTCATTCAAGCCCGGCTACGATAAGCTCGAGGATGCAGACAGATGGATTCTTTCCAAGCTTAATAACTGCATCAAGGAAGTAACTCAGAACATGGAAGCCTTTGAACTTGGTGTAGCTGCACAGAAGGTTAACGACTTCATCTGGGACGATTTCTGTGACTGGTACATTGAGATGGTTAAGCCTCGTCTCTATGGCGACAATACAGATTCAAAGATTGCTGCAATGTGGACACTTCGTCACGTACTTACAGATGCATTAAAGCTCCTTCACCCTTATATGCCTTTCGTTACAGAAGAAATCTTCTGCACACTTAAGGAAGCAGAAGGCGTTTTGGCTGAAAACGAGTCCATTATGATTTCCGCATGGCCTGTATATTCTGACGAACTTGCTTTCGAAAAGGAAGCTAAGGACGTTGAACTCATTAAGGCAGCGGTTAAGGGCATTCGTGACGTACGTACTTCCATGAACGTTCCCGCAAGCCGTAAGGCAGAAGTTTTCGTAGTATCCGAGGACAAGACTGTTCTTGACACATTCGAAAACAGCAAGAACTTCTTTGCATCATTAAGCTTTGCATCAGAAGTTAAGCTTCAGAGCGACAAGACAGGCATTGCAAACGATGCTGTATCCGCAGTTATTTCCGGTGCAACACTGTTTATTCCTTTTGCTGAACTTGTTGATATTGATAAGGAACTCGAAAGACTTTCAAAGGAAAAGGCACGCCTTATGGGAGAAATCAAGCGTTGTGAAGGAATGCTTAACAATCCTAATTTCACATCAAAGGCACCTGAAAGCAAGATAAACGAAGAGAAGAGCAAGCTTGAAAACTACAAGAGCATGCTCGCTCAGGTAGAGGAAAGATATGATCAATTACGATGAAGAGATTAAGAAATTCCAGCCCAGCATCGAGATAGATGAGGCTGAGGATGCAATCTTCAGAAATGATATGACTGATGTTTCAGACATTATTGAAAAGCTGAATAATCCTAAAGGAGCAAACAAATGATATGTCCTAACTGTGGCGCTAAGGTAGTCGGAAGACGCCGACGCTGCGAAAATTGTGGGGCTGACATTGCTGTTTTAGACAGACTTAGAAAACTTTCCAACAGACTCTATAATGAAGGACTTGAGATGGCACAGGTCAGAGACTTGAGCGGTGCCGTTCTCAAGCTTCAGAAGAGCCTTGAGCTGAACAAGGAAAACATTGAGGCCAGAAATCTTCTCGGCCTTGTGTACTATGAACTTGGCGAAAGCACCGCGGCAATCTGCGAGTGGGTAATCAGCACAAACTTCAAAAAAGAAGATAACGACGCGGAAAGACTTTTAAGACTGGTTCAGGCGGATAGCACTGAGTATCAGAATGTTAATTCTGCAATCAGAAAATTTAATATTGCTCTTGATCTGGTTAAGAACGGCAATGAAGACATGGCTGCTATTCAGCTGAAAAAAGTTATCGGGCTTAATCCACATTTTGTGAAAGCATATTTGCTCCTGTCTCTGATTTACATTAAAAACTGTGAATACGAGAGAGCTAAAAAGCTTCTGAAACGTGTTTTGAAAATTGATGTAGGAAATGTTACCGCAAGACGATACATTAACGAAATCAAACTGACTGTCGTAAATCAGGAAGGAAAAAGCGACGCGGAGGCACAGCAGGAGGACTATGATTTTGCGGGAACAGGTGCCGTTAAGGGAAAAATTTACTCAGACGAAAAGCCGAATTTCCTGTCAATAATCACGTTTTTCCTTGGACTTGCCATGGGCATAGCTCTGGTTTACGTTCTGGCAGTCCCCAACATCAGAACCGACATAAGGAGAACCTACGAGGCAAAGGAACGAGAACTGGGTGCGGATGTGAGTGCGGCCAACGCACAGAAGTCTTCTCTTGAAAGCAGAATTCGTATTCTTGAAAATGAGAATACGGACCTCAAGAGCCAGCTTCTTATTGCACAGGCAACTCCCGAGGCGGACGAGAGGGCTGATTATGAGCCCTTCCTTCAGCTTTATGCAGATTATCTGGATTTATGCGATAGGGTGATAAATCCCATTTCTTCAGGTAATCTTATTAGTGCGGAGGATTTAGAAGAGATAAACAACTTCAACGGAAGACTTGTAGACTTTGACATGGCTTCCCTTGAGAATGAGAATACAAAAATGTTATATGCGACCATGATTGATGTAATCGGAAGGTACGCAACAGGCACAGGCGCGGAGCCGGACAATAAGCCGACTCCCACTCCAACACCCGCTGCCTAGCGGAGGAACAATGGAGATAGTCGGAATAATTTTACTTGCAATATTGGTGATACTGTCAGCACTATACCTGTTTATGGTATGGCCCGGACGACGCAGAAAAGACCTTCAGGAAAGCTTCCTTGGTAAGTGGTATGCTCACAGAGGATATCACGACAACAAGACTGAAGCCCCGGAAAACTCTCTGGCAGCATTCAGAAAGGCTGTGGACCGCGGGTTCGGAATAGAACTGGACGTTCAACTTACAAAGGATGAGCAGGTGGTGGTTTTCCACGATAATGACCTGAAACGAGTGTGCGGCGTAGATGCCCCCGTTAATTCAAAAACCTTTGAAGAACTTCAGGAGCTTTCATTGCTTAATAGTAATCAGAAGATTCCGCTTTTTACAGATGTGCTGGAGGTTGTTGACGGCAAGGTTCCGCTCATTGTGGAAATTAAAATGGTGGATTCCAGGACAAGAGTCTGCGAACTGGCCAATGATATCCTGAAAGATTACAAAGGACAGTACTGCGTAGAATCCTTCCATCCCTTCGCAGTAAAATGGTTTAAGGAAAACAGGCCGGAACTTATGAGAGGCCAGCTTTCCTCCAACTTCAAAAAAGATGGAGACAAAGAAAATTTCACGGCATGGCTTGTACATATGCTTATGTCAAACATGTCCTGTCGCCCGGATTTCATAGCATACTGCCATGAATACACGAGCAATATAAGCTTTAGATTATGCACAAAGCTTCTGGGAGCACTCCCGGTTGCCTGGACAATAAAATCCGAAGAACAGCTATTAAGGGCTGAAAATAAATATAAGGTGTTCATTTTTGAGGGCTTCGATCCTGAAAAAGTGGAGGGATTCGGAGGAAGAAAATGAAAAATCGCAAAGGTTTGTATATAGCTCTCGGATTGAGCGGTGCACTGTTGATTCTTATTATCATTCTTTGTGTAGTTATAAGCGGAAGAGTCAAGCAGGAGGTTAATAACACCACACCCACAATGCAGGCTAAAGCTACAGATG
>JAKSRZ010000040.1 GCA_024403375.1 Lachnospiraceae bacterium | reverse complement strand
CCCCATATTCTGGATAAGATCAGAGTTGATTACTACGGAGCACCCACCCCTTTACAGCAGATGGCAAACATCACTGTACCCGAGGCACGTATTCTGCAGATCCAGCCTTGGGATAAGTCCACCATCAAACCTATCGAGAAGGCTATTATGACTTCTGATCTGGGCATCAACCCCAACAACGACGGCGTTGTGATCCGTCTGATCTTCCCTGAGTTAACTGAGGATCGCCGTAAAGAGCTGGCAAAAGACGTTAAGAAGAAGGGTGAGGAAGCAAAGGTTGCTGTTCGTAACATCCGTCGTGACGCCATGGATACCATCAAGAAAGCTCAGAAAGGCGGATCTATTTCCGAGGACGAGCAGAAGACTATCGAAGACGAAATCCAGAAGATTACAGATAAGAAAATTGCTGAAATTGATAAGTTAGCTGAAGCAAAAGAAAAAGAAATCATGACAGTCTAGTCAGAATTAAAGGCGGTGGGCCTAAAACGCTCACCGCTGTTTTGAATTATTAGTGCTATTATACAAAATCCATGAGAGTGGAGCGAAATAAATGAGTAATGAACTTGAAAACATGGTGATTCCCAAGCATATTGCCATCATTCTGGATGGTAATGGAAGATGGGCAAAAAAGAGAGGCTTGCCCAGAACTGCCGGTCATAAAGCAGGTGCAAAAACTGTTGAAAGAATATGCGAGGATGCCTACAGACTTGGCGTGGAATATGTTACTTTGTACGCATTTTCCACGGAAAACTGGAAAAGACCTGAATCTGAAGTAAGTATGCTTATGGACTTATTGAGAACTTATCTATCAGATTGCTTAAATAATGCAAAAAAGAATAATATGCAAGTGCGTGTAATCGGAGACAAGTCACGCCTTGATAAAGATATAGTTGAACGAATAAATGAAGTTGAAGAAGCGTCAAAAGTCTATACGGGACTTAAGCTTCAGATAGCCATAAACTATGGTGGCAGAGATGAACTCACAAGAGCCTTCAAAAAGCTTTCGGAGAAGGTTCAGAATGGTGAAATATCATCTGATGACATTACAGAAGAGGCAATTGATGACTGCCTTGATACTGCCGGAATTCCAAGCCCTGATTTGATGATCAGAACCAGTAAAGAGCAAAGAATTTCCAACTTTATGCTTTGGCAGTTGGCTTATACAGAGTTGTACTTCCCTGAAGTGCTCTGGCCCGATTTTGATAAAAAAGATCTGATTGATGCCATAAAATATTACAATACAAGAGACAGACGTTATGGCGGATTGAAAGGATAATTATGGAAAAAAAAGGTAAGACAAGCAATAATTTCGTTATTCGTACCATCAGTAGTGTGGCTTTATTCCTGATTCTTCTTGCAACACTTATACCGGGAGGCATTCCGCTTTTCATCTTTGTAGCTTTTGCCGGTGCTGTAGGAATGATGGAATTTTTAAGAGTTGCAGGAACTCATAAAACACCTATAGCAGTTGTGGCATACATCGCCCTGGCCGGAGTATATGCACTGATTTATATTGACCAGAAAGAACTTCTCGTACCATTATTTATGCTTTATCTCTTATTGCTGTTTTCGATAATGGTATTTGCATATCCGAAATACTCATCAAAAAGCATTTTTATGTCATTTTCAGGACTGATTTATGTCGGACTTGGTCTGTCCTTTATTTATCAGACAAGAGCACAATTGGAGGATGGTAAGTACATCGTCTGGATGATTTTCACAGCGTGGGTTTCCGATATGGGAGCATATTGTATGGGTAAGTTGTTCGGAAAAAGAAAAGCTTTCCCCGTCCTTTCTCCCAAAAAATCCATAGCAGGCTGCATAGGCGGAATTATATGGGCTATGCTTGCAGGAATAATTTATAACCTTATTCTCCATTACACAGTCAACGTAAATTTCCTTCATTTATGGCAGATCGCGTTAATATGCGGTTTCGCATCCATACTGGCTCAGTTAGGTGATCTTGCAGCATCTGCAATTAAGCGTGATTTTGATGTCAAGGATTACGGTAAGGTTGTGCCCGGTCACGGAGGCATTCTTGACAGATTTGATTCCATAATTTTTGTTGCACCATTAGTATATTATCTTGCAAAATTATTTCAGGTAATGGGAGTTACAATTAAGTAGTATGAAAAAGATTTCGATTCTTGGGTCCACCGGTTCAATTGGAACACAGACTCTTGATGTAGTTCGTCAGAATAAAGACGTTGAGGTAGTGGCTATTGCGGCTAATTCAAATGTCGACTTGATACTAAAACAAATTAAAGAGTTTAATCCTAAGCTCGTCTGCATGTATTCTTCAAAGGCTGCAGAGGAGCTTTTGAAGAATGTAAAGGAAGACCATCTTAATGTTCAGGTTGTTACAGGAATGGACGGACTAATTTCCTGTGCAACTATTGATGAGGCGGAAATTGTTGTTACAGCATTTGTTGGCATGATAGGAATACGACCGACAGTGGAGGCAATTAAAGCCGGAAAAGATATTGCTCTGGCCAATAAAGAGACTCTGGTAACAGCAGGCCATATTATTATGCCCCTGGCAAAGGAAATGAACGTTAAGATATTACCTGTTGATTCTGAGCATTCCGCTATTTTTCAGTGCCTTCAGGGGGCAGCCGGAAATAAGCCTGCAAAGATTCTGTTGACTGCTTCGGGCGGCCCATTCAGAGGAAAGACACTTGCCGAGCTGAAATATGTCACACCGGAAGATGCATTAAAGCATCCTAACTGGTCTATGGGTAAAAAAATCACCATAGATTCATCTACAATGGTTAATAAGGGACTGGAAGTGATGGAAGCCAAGTGGCTTTTTGACGTTACAGAAGATGACGTTCAGGTTGTGATACAGCCCAAGAGCATTATTCATTCCATGGTTGAATTCACCGATGGTGCGGTTATCGCCCAGCTGGGAGTTCCTGACATGAAGCTGCCTATACAGTATGCACTTTATTATCCTGAAAGAAGAATGCCTACTGCGGACAGACTTGATTTTACAAAGCTTTCTCAAATTGAGATTTTTAATCCTGACAACGTTAATTTCCCTGCATTACCTTTGGCATATTCTGCAATTAAAACAGGCGGCAGTATGCCTACCGTATACAATGCAGCCAACGAAGTAGCCGTTGCAAAGTTTCTGAACAGAGAAATCGGTTATCTGGACATTGTGGAGGCCATAAAAATGATGATGGAGAAACACAATGTAATAAATAATCCTTCACTGGAAGAGATATTGGAAGTTCAGGACAAAGTAAATGAGGGACTTAAAGACTATAGAACTTTATAGCTCATTCGGATAATGTCAGATAAGGACGACAAAACGGAGATTTTATGAAGATAGTTATAGCAATACTTATTTTTTCAATCATAGTAATATTTCACGAATTCGGCCACCTTTTACTCGCCAAGAAAAACGGCATAAAGGTGGTTGAGTTTTCAATTGGCCTTGGTCCCACGTTAATCGGAAAAGAAATAGGCGGAACCAAGTATTCCATTAAGCTTTTACCTTTCGGAGGAGCGTGCCAGATGCTCGGCGAGGATTTTCTGGCAGACGAGGATTCCGAGGAGGCACAGGTTAAAGAGGGCTCCTTTAACTCGAAATCTGTGTGGAGAAGAATGTCAGTAATTCTTGCAGGACCATTTTTTAACTTTATTCTTGCATTTGTTTTTTCATTGTTTCTGATAGGCTTTGCAGGATATGATCCTTCCCTCGTTACAGGCGTTACTGCAGGAACTCCTGCTGATGCATCAGGTCTTCGGAAGGGTGATGAGATTATATCCATTAACGGAACAAGAACAAATGTTGGAAGACAGGTTGATATGTTCTTCATGTATGGAGATCTGGACAGCAAGCCTCTTGAGATTACATACAAAAGAGACGGACAGAAATACTCAACTACTCTTGTGCCTGAAAAAATCAAGAAATATTTACTTGGCTTTACATATGACGGTACCGTTGGAAAAGCGGAGATAAAATCAGTTGTCGAAGGTTATCCTATTCAGGCTGCCGGATTAAAGGCAGGAGATGTAATTGTAGGTTATAATGGTATTGATATAGTTTCCGGCCAGCAGCTTTCCGAGCTGATACTCAAAAATCCCCTTAGTGAGGAGCCGGTTACAATTACATATGTCAGAGGTGCAGATACATTTAATGCTGAAATAGTTCCTAAAATGGAGAGTAATTCTTACTCGACAGGTTTTTCTTATAATCTATACCGAGAAAAAACAGGTGTTTTCGGGGTTATTAAATACAGCCTGATTGAAGTAAAATACTGGATTCAGGTTACATTCAAGAATCTTGGTATGTTAATCAGCGGTAAGTTCTCTGCCAATGATATCAGTGGTGTAGTAGGCATCGTTGATATGATAGGTGACTCTTATGAAGAGACAAAGGCTGCAGGAAATGCTTTGGATGTACTGCTGCAGATGATGTACATCTGTATCCTTCTTTCTGCAAATTTAGGAGTTATGAACCTTCTTCCCATTCCAGCATTGGATGGCGGAAGATTCCTGCTGCTCCTTGTTGAAGCAGTAATCAGAAAACCGCTTAACCGCAAAGTTGAGGGAATAGTAAACCTTGTGGGATTTGGTCTTCTTATGCTTCTCATGGTGGTTGTTTTCTTTAATGATATCAGAAGATTGTTCTTTTAGAGGTTAATATGAATACACTTGAAGTAAAAATAGGAAATGTGAAAATCGGAGGCGGAAACAGTATTGCAATTCAGTCTATGACAAATACAAAGACTGAAGACGTGAAGGCCACAGTTAATCAGATTCTTAAGCTGGAAAAAGCAGGATGTGAGATTATCAGAAGTGCTGTTCCCACACAGGAAGCTGCCAAAGCATTAGGCGAAATTAAGAAGCAGATTCATATTCCTATTGTTGCGGATATTCATTTTGACTACAGACTTGCGATTGCTGCTATTGAAAACGGAGCAGATAAAATCAGGATTAATCCCGGTAATATCGGAAGTCTTGAAAGGGTAAAGGCTGTTGTGAACTGTGCCCGTGAGAGAAATATTCCTATTCGTGTAGGAGTGAATTCCGGTTCTTTAGAGAAAGAATTAGTAAAAAAGTATGCTGGTGTAACAGCTGAGGCACTTGTGGAAAGTGCTCTCAAGCAGGTATCTGTTATTGAAGATCTTGGATATGATAATCTGGTCATAAGCATTAAGTCTTCAAATGTTCAGATGTGTGTTAAAGCTCATGAGCTTATTGCGGATAAGACAAATCATCCTTTGCACGTGGGTATTACAGAAGCAGGTACGTTAAGAAGCGGACTTATTAAATCATCTATAGGACTTACACAGATTCTTTCCCAAGGTATAGGTGATACAATCAGAGTTTCCTTGACTGCTGATCCGGTTGAGGAAGTGTATGCCGCTAAGGACATTCTTCGTGCATTGGGACTGAAAAAGGGCGGAATTGAGGTCGTTTCATGTCCTACATGCGGAAGAACAAGCATAGATTTAATCGGTCTTGCAGAAAAAGTAAATGAAGCAGTCAGAGATTATCCTTTGGATATTAAGGTTGCAGTTATGGGCTGTGCCGTAAATGGACCCGGTGAAGCAAGAGAAGCAGATATCGGCATTGCAGGCGGTAATGGTGAAGGAATTATTATTAAGCACGGAGAGATTATTCGTAAGTGCAAGGAGGAGGAGCTTTTACCTGAGCTTCTGAAGGAATTAAATGAACTTATTTGATGTATTTGAAGACCTGAACGCCGGTAAAAGGGCGAATCAAATATTTGAAGATGTGGAAGTAAAGAAAGTTGTTGCCCAGAAAAATGCTAATGGCGTAACAATTGTACTGGAAGCAACCCATCTTATAGATTACAGAGAAATAAAAGAGATGGAGAAGGCACTTGATAAGGTGTATTTTCACAGAGCAGGAAAAATAGTAAAGCTTGATGTGAAATATAATCTTTCGGGTGTAAATACTCCTGAGACTGTCTGGCAGATGCACAGAAACAGTATCCTTGAAGAGGTTAAAAACGCATCGAAGATGATGCACAGCTTTGTGGATGCTTCTGAAGATAAAATAGTTTTAGAGGCTTCAGGGACATACAAGCTGATTTTTACAGTTGAGGATACTTTTATAAATCGTAATCTTTCAGACGAACTCAGAACGTTTCTTACAGCATTTTTTAAGGAACGTTTTTCTTTTGATGTAATTGTTGATTTTGAGTGGAAGGAAGCAGAAGCTTACGTTTCCAAGTTCAGAGACGACGATTATGCTATCAGTGAATATGTGGAATACAGTAAGGAAGAACAGAAAGAAGAGAAGGAAAAGAAGCCTGCAGTACAGCCTGAGAAGAAGACTGCAAAGCAGGAAAAGAAGGCTGATAAGAAAGAGCAGGTTAAAGAAAATACCGCTTCTCCCGTTACAAATGATAAAAAAGGAAATGATGATAAGAAGCAGTTTACGCGTTTTTCCTCTAAGTTTGTAAAGAAAAAGCTGGAAGAAGACCCTGATCTGTTTTACGGAAGTTTGTTTGATAGTGAAGATGTTGTTATTACCGGTATAACCGAGATTATAGAAAGTAATCGTGAAATAGTAATTCAGGGTAAGATTATCAAGTATGAGGATCCTATCCAGATGCGAGGCAGAGACAGCTATATTGTCAAATTTGCGGTGACTGACTTTACGGATACCATTACTTGTAAACTGTTCCTTTCCAAAGAGGAAATGGATGAGATGAAGCCATCTATTTCTGAAGGGAAATGCGTAAAACTTAAGGGCTTTCCTAAGTATGACAGCTTTGAAAGAGAAATTACAATTTCAAGTATTTCCGGAATAAAGTCAATTCCTGACTTTACAAAGAAAAGAAAAGATGAATGCGAGCTTAAGAGAGTCGAATTACATGCACATACCATGATGAGTGATATGGATGGTGTTGTGGATCCCAAGGTGCTTGTAAAGACAGCTTTCGATTTTGGCCATCCCGGAGTGGCAATTACAGACCATGGTGTAGTTCAGGGATTTACCGATGCGTTCCACTTCTACAGGGATAAGCTCGTTAAGTCAAAGGATGAGGAAGTTTCTGCAAGAGCAAAGGCTTTTAAGATTATCTACGGCTGTGAGATTTATCTTGTAAATGATGTTAAGAACTTTGTTATTAACGATAATGGTCAGAATTTTAATTCTACAACCGTAGTCTTCGACATAGAAACAACGGGCAGATCTGCTAAACGTAACAAAATAATCGAAATCGGTGCTGTTAAACTACAAAACAATGAAATAATAGACAGATTTTCAACATTTATTAATCCCCAGGTGCCGATTCCTGCGGAAATTGAATCATTGACACATATTTCAGACGCAATGGTGGCAGATGCTCCGCTTATTGACGAAGTATTACCGAAATTTCTTGAGTTCTGTGGTGAGTCAGTAATTGTAGCACATAATGCGGCTTTTGATACGGGATTTATAAAATACAATTGCGAAGCATTGGGATTACAATATAATCCTACAATTGTAGATACACTCGGTTTGGCACAAAGCCTGCTGACCGGACTTAAGAATTATAAGCTTGATACGGTGGCTGACGAATTAAGAGTATCCCTTGAAAGTCACCACAGAGCAGTAGACGATGCAGAATGTACAGCGGAAATATACATGAAGCTTGTCCAGCTTATGGCTAACAGAAATATTACCATGCTTTCGGAAGCAAAAGAGAATCTGAGCCCATCTGACGAAGCTATCAGAAATATGCATGCATATCATTGCATTGTGCTTTGCAAAAATACAACAGGAAGATATAACCTGTATAAGATGATTTCCAGAAGTCACCTGCAGTATTTTAAGAGACAACCCAAAATACCCAAAAGCCTTCTCAGCGAATACAGAGAGGGACTCATAATCGGCTCAGCCTGTGAAGCCGGAGAACTTTACAGAGCCGTTCTTGAGGACGAAACGGCTGATGTTGTGGCGTCCCTTTGTGATTTCTACGATTATTACGAGATTCAGCCGGTTGGAAATAACCGCTTCATGATTGAGGACGACGATAAATATCCTCAGATAAGAAATGAAGAGGATCTGCAAAGCATTAACGAGAAGATTGTAGGGCTTGGTGAAGAATACGGTAAACCTGTTGTAGCTACCTGTGCCGTACATTTCCTTAATCCGGAAGATGAGGTATACCGCAGACTTATAATGCACTCCAAAGGCTTCTCAGACGCAGATAAGCAGGCACCGCTGTATTTCAGAACGACTCAGGAGATGCTTGATGAGTTTTCATATCTTGGACAGAAAAAGTGTAAGGAGGTTGTAGTAGACAATACTGTTGCTATATGTGAGCAGATTGAGCATATGGATCCGGTAAGGCCTGAAAAATGCCCGCCTGTTATTGCAAATTCCGAGGAAACACTTACAAAAATCTGCCATGACAAAGCTCATGCGATGTACGGAGAAAAGCTTCCTGAGATAGTTGAAAAAAGACTTGAGACAGAACTGACATCTATCATAAAAAACGGATATTCAGTTATGTATATTATTGCACAGAAGCTTGTTTGGAAATCCAACGAAGATGGATATCTTGTAGGCTCCAGAGGCTCTGTAGGATCTTCCTTCGTTGCTACTATGGCGGGAATTACAGAAGTAAATCCGCTTCCTGCACATTATTATTGTAAAAAATGCCAGTATTCTGATTTCGATTCGGAAGAAGTAAAAGCATATCAGAAGGAGTCTATCTGTGGATTTGATATGCCTGATAAGGTATGCCCCGTTTGCGGCGAACCTCTTGTAAAAGATGGAGCTGATATTCCTTTTGAAACTTTCCTTGGCTTTAACTGTGACAAGGAGCCGGATATTGACCTTAACTTCTCAGGTGAATATCAGTCTAAAGCACATGAATATACAGAAGTTATTTTCGGTAAGGGACAGACCTTTAAGGCCGGAACTGTAGGTACTGTGGCGGAAAAAACCGCATACGGATACGCTCTTAAATATGATGAGGATCATGGCGAAACCCACAGAAGAGCAGAACTTGAAAGAATGTCAAAGGGCTGCGTAGGTGTAAGAAGGTCAACAGGACAGCACCCCGGAGGAATTATAGTTCTTCCCGTTGGAGAGGATATCGATTCCTTTACACCTGTACAGCATCCTGCAAATGACGTGACCTCCAATATTGTAACAACTCACTTCGATTACCATTCCATTGACCATAACCTGCTTAAGCTCGATATTCTCGGACACGATGATCCCACAATGATTAAACGTCTTGAGGAATTGACGGGAGTGGATGCGAAAACCATACCAATGGATGACAAGAAGGTCATTTCTCTTTTCCATGGTACCGAGGCTCTGGGAATAAAGCCGGAAGACATTATGGGAATAGATATGGGATCCTTGGGACTTCCGGAGCTTGGAACGGATAATGCCATGAACATGTTAAGAGAAACCAAACCGGACTGCTTTTCAGACATGGTGCGAATTTCCGGACTTTCCCATGGCACGGATGTTTATGCAAATAATGCTCAGGTTCTTATTCAGAACGGAACCTGTAACCTTAAACAGGCAATATGTACCCGTGATGATATTATGCTTTATCTTATCAACAAGGGAGTTGAGCCCGGTCACGCTTTTAAGATTATGGAGAGTGTGCGTAAGGGAAGGGGACTGACAGAAGAATGGGAAGCAGAGATGAAGGAACACGATGTTCCGGACTGGTATATATGGTCATGTAAAAAGATTCAGTACATGTTCCCTAAGGCTCATGCCTGTGCCTATATTATGATGGCCTTCAGAGTTGCATGGTTCAAGGTTTACAAGCCTTTGGCTTATTATGCTGCGTATTTCGGAATAAGAGCTGCAGCCTTCGATTATAAATTGATGTGTCTTGGCAAAGATAATCTTCTGAAAAACATGAAGGAAGTTAAGCAAAGAATTGATGAGCACAAAGGTACAGCTAAGGATGATACAACCTACATGAACATGAAAAGTGTTCTTGAAATGTATGCAAGAGGACTGGAATTTATGCCCATCGACCTGTTTAAGGCAAAGGCTCATGCGTTTCAGATTATTGATGATAAACTCATGCCGTCCTTCGATACTATAGGCGGACTGGGTGAAAAGGCTGCGGATCAGTTGTTTGAAGCTTGTAAAGGCGGTCCCTTTACTTCAAAGGAGAATCTGAAAGAACGTGCCCATATTACCCAGGCCGCAATTGATGCAATGGATGAGCTGGGACTGCTTGGATCTATTCCTGAAACAGACCAGATCAGTTTTGCCGACATTTTCCAATTATAAATATATGAATTGTCAGAATATTCTCTGAAAAATAGACAAAAGTTTCACTTGATTTTTTGGAAATTATAGTGTACTATAATCACTGTTCGAAAGAACAGTATGGCTCGTTGGTCAAGAGGCTAAGACGTCGCCCTCTCACGGCGAAATCAGCGGTTCGATTCCGCTACGAGCTGTTATGTATTAAATTAATACAGCCCAACCCAAGATGAACCTATTCGAAAGAAGAAGGTTCTTTTCTTTTTGTATAATATGCCATACCTCTTGAAACAAAGTTTCAAAATGTTATAATTAATTGAATTTGTTTTCGGGAGAGTATTTTTATGAAAATGTATTTTTACTACGGAGTTATGGGCTCCAGCAAAACCGCCAATGCTTTAATGACACGCTTTTCCTGGGAGGATAAAGGAAAGAAGGTTGCCTTACTGAAGCCAAGTATTGATAACCGAGACGGAGCTACAATCGTTAAATCAAGAGCCGGTCTTTCTGCAGAAGCTATTCTTGTATTTCCTGATTCTAAAATCGAGGAGGTTCTTCCTGATCCTGTTGAAACATATGACAACATAATTGTTGATGAAGCACAGTTCCTTACATCAGCACAGGTTGAAGAACTGAGAGAAATTGTTGATGACGGAAAGTGTTTTGTAATGGCCTATGGCCTGAAAACAGACTTCCTTACAAAAACCTTTGAGGGATCAAAACGTCTTCTGGAACTTGCGGATTCTATCAGAGAGATAGTTACTATGTGCCCTTGCGGAAAGAAGGCAATAGTCAACGCCAGATATACAGGAACAAAGATTCTTTATGAAGGCGAACAGGTTGCAATAGGCGGAAACGAATCCTATATTGCTCTCTGTCACACCTGCTATAAGAAAGGTGTTATTTCTAAAAAGACTGCGAATATTTATACAGTTCCCAAGGACTGATAACTTGACATTTATAATTGCAGAAACTATAATTCTAGATTAATGCTTTCTCAAAAAGCAACAGATATTACATTTGGAGGCACAAAATGGCTAAGTCAATGGGAGTAAATGAACTCCGCAAATCTTATCTTGAATTTTTTGAATCAAAGGATCACCTGAAGCTTAACAGCTTTTCACTTGTTCCGCAGAACGATAAATCCCTCTTACTTATAAACGCGGGTATGGCACCTATGAAGCCTTATTTCACAGGACAGGAAATTCCTCCCCGCAACCGTGTCTGCACATGCCAGAAGTGCGTACGTACAGGCGATATTGAAAACGTAGGTAAGACAGCACGTCATCTTACTTTCTTTGAAATGCTTGGTAATTTCTCCTTCGGTGATTATTTCAAGAGAGAAGCAATTCACTGGTCATGGGAATTCCTTACAAAGGTTATCGGACTTGAAGAGGACAGACTCTATCCTTCAATCTACGGCGAAGATGATGAGGCTTTTGATATCTGGAATAAAGAGGTAGGCGTACCTGCTGAAAAGATCACCAGATTCTATCGTGACCCTGTAACAAAGGAATGTGATAACTTCTGGGAGCATGGTGCCGGCCCTTGCGGTCCCTGCTCTGAGATTTATTATGACCGCGGACTGAAGTACGGATGCGGAAAGCCTGACTGTAAGGTTGGCTGTGACTGTGATCGTTTCATGGAAGTATGGAACAACGTATTTACACAGTTTGAAAATGATGGTCACGGAAATTATACTGAGCTTATTCAGAAGAATATTGATACAGGTATGGGTCTTGAGAGACTTGCTGTAGTAGTTCAGGACGTAGACACCGTATTTGATATTGATACAATGCGTGCTATTCGTGATGCTGTATGTAATATTGCAGGCGTTCAGTACGAGACAGACGATAAGAAGGACGTTTCAATCCGCCTTATTACTGACCATATCCGTTCGGTAACTTTCATGACATCAGATGGTATCACACCCGGTAATTCCGGCCGTGGTTACGTCCTCAGAAGATTACTCCGTCGTGCAGCACGTCACGGACGTCTTCTTGGCATAAATGATATTTTCCTTGCAAAGCTTTGCCAGGTTGTAATTGACGAATGTAAGGACGGTTATCCTGAGCTTGAAGAAAAGCGTGAGATGATTCTTAACGTTATCACAAACGAAGAAATCACCTTCAATAAGACAATTGATAAGGGACTTGCAATTCTTTCAGATATGGAAGAGGAATGCAACAAAGCAGGTTCTAAGGTACTTTCCGGTGAGAATGCATTCAAACTTTATGATACTTATGGCTTCCCTATGGATCTTACAGAAGAAATTCTTGAAGATAAGGGCATGACCCTTGATATGGATGGCTTTAAGGCATGCATGGAGAAACAGAAGAACCTTGCAAGAAACGACAGAAAAGCAAAGGGTGCCAATGCAAGCTATATGGGTGCAGATGCTTCCGTTTATGACCTTATTGACACAAGCATTACATCAAAGTTTGTAGGTTACGAGAACCTTGAATATACTTCAAAGATTACTGTACTTACTACAGAAACTGAACTTACAGACACACTTTCTGAGGGTCAGGTTGGAACTATTATTGTTGAAGAGACTCCTTTCTACGCAACAATGGGTGGTCAGGAAGCTGACAATGGTGTAATTACATTTGGCGAAAGCGTTTTCGAAGTTACGGATGTTATTAAGCTTAAGGGCGGCAGAATCGGTCATGTAGGTGTTGTAGAAAGCGGCTCCTTCATGAAGGGAAATGAAGTAACACTTACAGTTGATAAGAACCAGCGTCTTGCAACTGCAAAGAATCACTCTGCAACACATCTTCTTCAGGAGGCACTTCGTGAAGTACTTGGAAATCACGTAGAGCAGAAGGGTTCCCTCGTAAATGAGGACAGACTTCGTTTCGACTTCTCTCATTTCTCTGCAATGACAAAGGAAGAGATTCAGAAGGTTGAAACAATTGTAAATGAGAAGATCAATGCTAATCTTGCAATTGTTACTAAAGAAATGGCTATTGACGAAGCAAGAAAGACCGGTGCCAAGGCTCTCTTCGGAGAAAAGTACGGCGAAGTTGTTCGTGTAGTTAACATGGGTGACTGGTCTATCGAACTTTGCGGTGGTACACATGCAGAAAATACAGGCATTATCGGCTCCTTCAAAATTCTTTCCGAATCAGGTATTGCAGCAGGTACAAGACGTATCGAAGCATTAACAGGTGATGGCGTTCTTGCATTCTATAAAGAAATGGAAGAAGAACTCCTTAACGCTGCAAAAGAAGCTAAGTGCGAGCCTAAGGAACTTGCTTCAAAGATTGATTCACTTTTAGCAGAAATCAAGACTCTTAAGTCTGAAAATGATAAATTAAAGAACAAGCTTGCTGCAAATGCTGCAGGTGATATTACAAACAACATCATCGAGAAGGCGGGAGTAACAATTATCGCTGCAGATATGGGCGATGCTGATCCTAATGCATTAAAGACACTTGGCGATGAAATGAAGGCTAAGTACGGAAATGCATACCTGCTCTTCGTAAGCAATCAGGACGGAAAGGTTTCCATTGTTTCTATGGCATCAGATGAAGCAGTTAAGAAGGGTGCTCACTGTGGCAATCTTATTAAGAACGTTGCCGGCATTCTCGGAGGTGGCGGCGGTGGACGTCCTAACATGGCTCAGGCCGGAGGTAAGGATGCTTCAAAGATTTCCGAGGCTGTTGATGCAGCAAAGCAGATGATGCAGGATCAGATTCAGTAAAATGCATAAATCAATGCAAATTTATTGTTGACATTAATCATCATAAATGCTATAAAATTCAATGTAATAGTTGACTAGTTAGAGAGTGGGTGTGAATCCACTCTCTATCTTTTGTAACGACTTGACGATTACAAGGAGAACAAATGGGTAAAAGAGAAGAATACGCAAATCGTACCGAAAAGCTTGCGTTGCCTATTATTGAGGAGATGGGTTTTGAGCTTGTTGACACAGAATATGTGAAAGAAGCCGGAACGGATTATCTGAGACTTTACATCGATAGAGAAGGCGGCATAACAATCAGCGAGTGCGAAGTGGTAAGCAGAAGGATGTCGGTACTTTTGGATGAAGAGGACTTCATACCGGATGCCTATATTTTCGAAGTGAGTTCACCGGGCCTTGGCAGAACCTTAAAGAAGGACAGAGACTTTGAAAGAGAATTAGGTTCAGAAGTTGAAGTAAAGCTTTTTAAGGCTGTGGACGGACAGAAGGAGTATACAGGCTATCTGGATGACTACGATGAAAATACTATAACAATCGGATTTGAAGACGATACACAGATTACATTTGAGAGATCGGAAATCGCAAAGATAAATCTTGCGGTTCATTTCTAAATAAAATTATTCCATAAGAAAACAGGAGGATTAAGAAAATGGCAACAGCAAGAAGAAAAACTACAGCAAAGGCTGCGCCGACAGAAAACAGTGAACTTATTTTAGCCCTTGAAATGATTGAGAAGGAAAAGGGAATACCTAAGGCTGTTATGCTTGAGACAATTCAGAATTCCCTTATTACTGCATATAAGAACGAGTATGGAAAAGCTGAAAATGCCAGAGTTACTATTGATGAAAAGACAGGTATCTTCAAGGTTTATTCTGAGAAGGAAGTTGTTGAAGTAGTTGAGGACGAAGTAACACAGATTTCAAAGGCTCAGGCTGAAATCAAAATGGGTCAGCCTTATGAAATCGGTGATGTTGTCAGCATTGAGGTTACTCCTAAGGACTTCGGACGTATTGCAGCACAGAAGGCAAAGCAGGTTGTTGTTCAGAAGATTCGTGAAGAAGAACGTAATGCTTTGTTCTCAAGCTACGCAATGAAGGAAAAGGACATTGTAACAGGTGTTATTGAAAGATTCCAGGATCCTGACAGAGGAAACTACAATATCGTTGTTTCTCTTGGAAAGCTTGAAACAATCCTTCCTGTTACTGAGCAGATAAAGGGTGAAGAGTTCTACAAGAATGAAAGAGTAAAGCTTTATGTAACAAAGGTTGAGAACAACCCTAAGGGACCCAGAGTATCTGTTTCCCGTACACATCCTGAACTCGTAAAGAGACTCTTTGAGGAAGAAGTTACAGAAATCGCTGACGGAATTGTTGAGATTAAGGGTATTTCACGTGAAGCCGGCCAGAGAACAAAGATTTCCGTATATTCACATGACACAAATGTTGATCCTGTAGGTGCTTGTGTAGGCGTTAACGGTGCAAGAGTAAATGCTATCGTTGAAGAACTTCACGGCGAGAAGATCGATATCATTGTATGGAGTGAAGATCCTGCCGTACTTATTGAGAATTCTTTAAGCCCTGCAAAGGTTGTTTCAGTTACAGTTGAGCCTGAAGAAAAGACAGCAAGAGTTATTGTTCCTGACTATCAGCTTTCTCTTGCAATCGGACGTGAAGGCCAGAACGCAAGACTTGCAGCAAAGCTTACAGGCTTCAGAATCGACATTAAGTCTGAATCACAGAATGACGGCACATATACTGATAACGGCGAAAGCTTTGATTCCTTCGAGGACAATACTGACGCTGAATAAAAAGAGGTAAGGTAAGGCTATGGCAGAAAAGAAAATACCAATGAGAAAATGTACCGGATGTAATGGTGTTTTTCCTAAGAACAGCCTTATCCGCGTCATCAGAACACCTGAAGGTGAGATAAAAATTGATAAAACGGGCAGACAGAACGGAAGAGGGGCATACCTCTGCGACAGTACTGCTTGTTTTGAAAAAGCAAGAAAATCAAAAGGAATAGAAAAATCACTTCAAACGGCTATTCCTTCAGAAATTTATGACAGCCTTCTTAAGGAGATGATATAGTGGCAGATAATAAATCCGAAAGGAGCGTTTATAACTTTTTATCCATAGCCATGAAGGCGGGAAAAGTTAAAAGCGGAGAATTCAGCTGCGAAGCGGCCGTAAAAGACAGCACGGCTAAGCTTGTTATAATTGCGACTGATGCATCAGATAATACAAAAAAGCTGTTTGCAGATAAAAGTACTTATAGAAACATTCCTTATGTCATTTTCGGCACAAAGGATAATCTGGGACATGCAATAGGAAAAAAGGAGAGATCTTCTGTTGCAGTAATTGATGAAGGACTCGCAAAAGCCCTTTCAGACAAGATATCAAACCTTAAGAACATACAGGAGGAGTCCGTTTAATGGCAAAAATGAAAATATTTGAGTTATCAAAAGAAATAGGAGCAGAAAATAAAGAGGTTCTGGAGTTCCTTAACAGCCAGGGCGTTGCTGTAAAAAGTCATATGAACAGCATTGAAGACAAGGAAATCGAAATGGTTAAAAAGCATTTCGGTAAGGGTACTTCCGCACCTGAAAAGAAGGCTGAAGAAAAGCCCGCACCTAAGGCTCCCGAAGCTAAGCCTGCTATAAAGCCCGAACAGCCTAAGCGTCCTGCAGATGGTCAGCAGATGCTTAAGAAGCCTGCTCAGACAAATGCAGGAGCACAGCCTCAGAGACGTATGCTTGATGGTCCTCAGGACAGAAGACCTCAGCAGGGACAGGGCCAGGTGTTAAGAAGACCTGACGGAGCACAGCCTCAGAGACGTATGCTCGATGGCCCTCAGGACAGAAGACCTCAGCAGGGACAGGGCCAGATGTTAAGAAGACCTGACGGAGCACAGCCTCAGAGACGTATGCTTGATGCACCTCAGGGACAGCAGCAGAGACGTCCTGAAAATCGTCCTCAGCAGAACAATAAGCCCAGAACAATTAATGGCGTTACTATTTCTTCAGATGATGGAAATCGTCTTATTCATGGTTCCCATGTTTCAGAGGCTCAGCTTGAAGCTATGAAGCGTGCAAAAGTTAAGGAGAACCAGGCTAAGAGAGAAGCTGAAAAGGTAGAAGCAGAAAAGCAGGCTGCAGAGAGTGCAAAGAGAGCCGAAGAACTGGCAGAAAAGGCACGTAAGGAAGCAGCAAGCATTGCTGAAGATATAAAGGAAAGACAGGCTGAAGAGTCTGCAAAGATTGCTGCAGAAGAAGCCGCAAAAGAGGCTGCAGAGAAGGCTAAGAGAGAGGCTGAGGAAGCAGCAAAGGCAGAAGAGGCAAGAAAGGCTGAGGAAGCAAGAAAAGCTGAAGAGGCAAGAAAAGCTGAGGAAGCTAAGAAGGCTGAGGCTGCTGAGCCTGTAAGAAAGGTTGGAGCTCCTTTAAGCACAGATTCTGCCGTAAATGCAGATTCAGAAAAGAAATTCAAAACTGTAAACCAGCCCGGAAGAGTAAACGTTATGGGTAAGATTAACGTTAATGCATTTACTCGCCAGGGTCAGGGCAGAAATGACAACAGAAACAACGGCCAGAGACAGGGCAATAACCAGCAGGGCGGTTTTGAAAGACGTGGTGACAACAGAAACGGTGATAACCGTAATGGCGATAATCGCGGTCAGCAGCGTGACAGAAACCACTTCCAGGAAGTTGGAAGCCGCTATGATGGCAATAACCGTGGCCACAGCAATCTTTTTGAAAATCAGAATTCCAGAGGCGGACAGAACCAGGGACAGGGCCAGAACAACAGACCCAACAACGGTGGACGTCCCAACAATGGATATTCTCAGAGACCTCAGGGCTTTAACAATTCAGGTAAGGATGAGGACGACGTAAAGCCTGTATCACATTCCAGAGATCCTAAAAAGAAATCTTCAGGACCTGAAATTGCTGAGGCAATGAAGACAACAAACAATCGTCGTTCCGATAAGTCAAAGGATAAGATCAAAGCAGACAAGCGTTTTGGTGAGTTTGATGAAATCGGCGGCAAGAAGGGAAAGAACGGCGGTAAGGATCCTAACCGTGCCGGTGCTTTCCACAGACCTGAACCCGTTAAGCAGGAAGTTGTTGAGGAGACAATTAAGGTTATCTCTCTTCCTGATGTACTTACAATTCAGGAACTCGCAGATAAGATGAAGATTAAGGGCAGTGATATCGTTAAGAAGCTGTTTATGGCAGGCAAGATGGTATCTCTGAACTCCGATATTACTTTCGAAGAAGCAGAAAATATCGCAATTGAGTTCGATATTATTGCTGAGCATGAAGAAAAGGTGGATATGGTAGCCGAGCTTCTTAAGGAGGCTGACGAGGATGAAGGAAAGATGCAGAAGCGTCCTCCTGTAGTCTGCGTAATGGGTCACGTTGACCATGGTAAAACATCCCTTCTTGATGCAATCAGAACTACATCCGTTACTTCAAGAGAAGCAGGTGGTATCACACAGCATATTGGTGCATATATGGTAACAGCTAAGGGTGAGAAGATTACATTCCTTGATACACCCGGACATGAAGCCTTCACAGCAATGCGTATGCGTGGTGCTAACTCTACTGATATTGCAGTACTTGTAGTAGCTGCAGATGATGGTGTAATGCCTCAGACAGTTGAAGCTATTAACCATGCTAAAGCTGCCGGTGTTGAAATTATCGTAGCAGTAAATAAGATTGATAAGCCTACAGCTAATATTGATAAAGTTAAGCAGGAACTTACAGAGTATGGCCTTATTTGTGAAGAATGGGGCGGCAGCACTGTATTTGTACCCGTATCTGCAAAGACAAAGGAAGGTATAGACAAGCTTCTTGAAATGATCCTTCTTACAGCAGATGTCCTTGAACTTAAGGCTAATCCCAACAGACAGGCAAGAGGTCTTGTTGTTGAAGCAAGACTTGATAAGGGTCGTGGACCTGTTGCAACTGTACTCGTTCAGAAGGGTACTCTTAAAGTTGGTGACCATATTGTTATCGGTTCTTCCATGGGTAAGGTACGTGCGCTTATTAACGATAAGGACGAAAAGGTTAAGCAGGCAACACCTTCAACACCTGTTGCTGTACTCGGTCTTAACTCAGTTCCTGATGCAGGTGAAATCGTTGTATCCACAGAATCTGAGAAAGAAGCTAAAGCAATTGCTGAAGCTTACATTAATCAGAACAAAGAGAAGCTCATTGCAGAAACAAAGGCTAAACTTTCCCTTGATGATCTCTATTCAGAAATCAAGGCCGGTAATGTTAAGGAACTTAACATTATTGTCAAGGCTGACGTACAGGGTTCAGTTGAAGCTATCAGACAGAGCCTTCTTAAGCTTTCAAATGATGAAGTTGCAGTCAGAATCATTCATGGCGGCGTAGGTGCTGTTAACGAATCCGACGCTACACTTGCCAGTGCGTCCAACGCTATTATCATCGCATTCAATGTTAAGCCTGATAATACAGCAAAGGATATTTGTGAAAGAGAAAAGGTTGACTTAAGACTTTATAACGTAATCTATAACGCAATTGATGACGTTGAACAGGCAATGAAGGGTATGCTTGATCCTATCTTTGAGGAGCAGGTTATCGGCCATGCAGAAGTACGTATGCTCTTCAAGGCATCAGGCGTTGGTATTATTGCCGGTTCCTATGTGCTTGATGGTAAGGTTATCAGAGGCTGTTCCGCACGTATTACTCGTGGTAAGGATCAGATTTTCGATGGCAGCCTTGCTTCATTAAAGCGTTTCAAGGATGATGTTAAGGAAGTAAATGCAGGCTACGAGTGTGGTCTTGTATTTGAGAAGTTTACTGATCTTCAGGAAGGTGATTCAATCGAGCTTTATCAGATGGTTGAGGTACCCAGAAAATGAGAAAAAACAGTGTGAAAAATGAAAGATGCAGTCAGGAAGTATTAAGAGAACTTGCTGTTATCATCAGAGAAGAAGTTCATGATCCCAGAATTGCACCTTTTACAAGTGTTGTTGATGTATATGTGGCACCTGATCTTAAGACCTGCAAGGTCTGGATAAGTGTTCTTGGCGATGAGGAGGCTCAGAAAAATACAGTTCTGGGCCTGAACTCAGCTAAATCTTTTATCAGAGGTCAGCTTGCACATAGAATGAATATGAGAAATACACCTGAGTTAACTTTCGTTTTGGATCAGACAATTGAGTATGGTGTAAATATGTCAAAGAAAATTGATGACGTTATTGCAACCATCCCTGACAGAAGCGGAGAAGAATCAGAGGATATTGATGGTTAACGGAATTATTAACGTATATAAAGAGGCGGGCTTTACTTCTCATGATGTAATTGCGAAAATGCGTGGCATTATAGGCTTCAGACATATCGGACATACAGGAACCCTGGATCCCATGGCGGAAGGGGTTCTGCCTGTTTGTATCGGTTCTGCTACAAAGGTCTGTGATATGCTTACGGATAAGGTGAAGGAGTATGAAGCTGAAATTCTTTTCGGAACCGCTACAGATACGGAAGATATTACAGGAAACGTGAAAAAGACGCTTCCTGTTTTTGCCTGTAAAGAAGATCTTATAAATGTCTTTCCGTTGTTTCTTGGAGAGATAATGCAGACACCACCCATGTATTCTGCAATCAAACTTAACGGCCAGAAGCTTTATGACCTGGCACGTGAAGGTAAAGAAGTGGCCGTGGCTAAACGAAAGGTGCGTATTGACGATATCCGTCTTCTGGGTGTTACTTGTGATGAAGAGGGTCACCTTAAAGACGCAAAAATAAAGGTTGTCTGCGGTAAGGGAACATATATCAGATCACTTTGCAGGGATCTGGGAGAAGCACTTAACACTTGTGCCTGTATGAAATCCCTTTACAGAACAAAAACCGATCGCTTTGAAATGAAAGACGCATTACGACTTTCTGATCTGCAGGAACTTAAAGATAAGGGAGAGCTAGAAGCTCATATACTTCCGATAGATCAGTATTTTAGTGATTATGAGGCCTTTTCCACATTGCCGGAATTTGATCATCTTGTAAATAATGGAAATCCTATAAGAAAACGTGAGGCAGTGTTTGAAAGACCAATTAAGGATTTCTACAGAGCATATGACTCCAAGGGACAGTTCTGCGGTGTTTATAAGTTCGACAGAGAGCACGGAAAATTCAGACCTGATAAGATGTTTTTGGAGGTTTACAGCTAATTTGGAAGTTATTCGTGACTTGGAAAAAATGAATAATGAGCATACAGCTGTTACAATCGGAAAATTTGACGGAGTTCATCAAGGGCACAGAGAATTGGTGAAAACCATGCTGGCTGAAGGAAAGGACCTGAAAAAAGTTATTTTCACTTTTGAGTTGCTTGGCTCCTATAATAACGTAGTATCTAAAAAACCAATTTATTCTGAAGAGAAGAAGGAAGAAGTCTTCGAATCTTTAGGGATAGACTACTATGTGCTCCTTACTCTGGATGAAAAGCTGGCTGCCATGGAACCGGAAGCGTTTGTAAAAGATATACTTGTGGATAAGTTGAAATGCAAACTGCTTGTCTGTGGAAAAGATTTCCGATTTGGCAGGAACAGAGCCGGTGATGTAGAAATGCTGGGCTTACTGGCAAGCAAATATGATTTCAGATTAATAGCTATCGAGAAGAAGCAATATCTGGGGGAAGATATATCTTCAACCCGTATAAGAAAAGCCCTGGAAGCCAATGAAAAAGAGGCTTTGGATATGCTTTACGGCCCTTGCAAAAATTCATGATAAAATACGAAAAACCGTAAAGAAAAAAGCTTGACAGAGCATATATGCTATGGTAAAATGCACACCTGTAAAGAAAAATACTTTACAGGTGATTTTTATGGACATTCTTGATGAAAAAGTAGAAAATGCGATGCTTTTTGATTTCTACGGGGACCTTTTGAAAAGTCCCAATAAAGAGATGTATGAGGACTATGTCCTTAACGATTATTCTCTTTCGGAGGTTGCGGAAAGCTATTCTGTAACACGTCAGGCTGTTCATGATGTAATTAAAAGAACATCCGCCAAGCTTAAGGATTATGAAGATAAGCTTCATCTGGTTCAAAAATATAAGCTTTCTGAAGAATGGCTTGATGAAATAATAAGTCTTTCAGAAGAGCTTGGAGAAAAAGGAAAAAGGATTCATTCCCTTGCGGAACAGATTAAAATAAATGGCATTTGAATCATTAACCGAAAAACTTCAAAATGTGTTTAAGGGCCTTAGAAAGAAAGGCAAACTTACAGAAGATGACGTTAAAGCTGCAATGAAGGAAGTCAAGATGGCACTTCTTGAAGCCGACGTTAACTTTAAGGTTGTTAAAAGCTTTATTTCTACTGTAACTGAGCGTGCTGTGGGCAGTGATGTTGTTAATTCACTTACTCCCGCTCAGATGGTTATAAAAATCGTTAACGAAGAACTTATTTCACTTATGGGTTCTGAAGAAAAGAGCATCAAGTTCCTTCCTTCCAACGAAATTACAACCATTATGATGGCAGGTCTTCAGGGTGCAGGTAAAACAACCGCTGCGTCAAAGCTTGCAGGCCAGCTGAAGAATAAAGGAAAAAAGCCCTTGCTTGTTGCCTGTGACGTTTATCGTCCTGCAGCAATCGAACAACTTCAGGTAAATGCTAAAAAGGTTGGTGTTCCCGTATTTGAAATGGGTACCAACGTTAAACCCATAAAGATTGTTGAAGAAGCTTTGGATTTTGCAAAGAAGAATGGCAACAATCCCGTAATCATCGATACTGCAGGTCGTCTGCAGGTTGATGAAGACATGATGAACGAACTTATCTCAATTACAGAGAAGTTCACTATGACCAACATACTTCTTACTGTAGATGCTATGGCCGGTCAGGATGCAGTAAA
>JAKSRZ010000004.1 GCA_024403375.1 Lachnospiraceae bacterium | reverse complement strand
ATCCACAAACATTCTGGCGTTGGCAATATGTTTTGCATCCTTTACTATTGCTGTTCCGTCGGGAACAATGCTTGTTCCGTCGGAGGGATAGACAATTGTAAGGTCCGCACCGTCTGCTATTCTTTTAAGGGCGGTTTCTTCAACGGTTATTCCCACCAGATCGGTACCGTCCGCAACATTGGAAAGTACATCATTAGAAGAGAAAAGTACCCTTCCGGACAGGGCCTTCGCGAAGTTCATTACATTTGCGTCACTGAAACGTCCCATAGCGATGGAGAGAGTTTTCAGTGCTGTATAGCTTGAGCCGGAAACTTCGGGAGAAGAGTAAGCAATTCTGCCACTAAAGGTGCTTTTCAAGAGGTCCCTCCAGCTGCTGAGGCTGCCCGCTTCCACAAGCTTTGTGTTATAAACCAGAACCACCGGCAGAGCAGAAAAAGGCGTCCATATATCATCCTCCGAACGATATTGAGGAAGCAGATTACTGTATTCTCCGGTTCTATACGGTTCAAGACATTCTCTGTAGGATTCAAGAGATTCAACACCACCACCAAACATCACGTCTGCCACAGGATTTGCAGCATCCTTTTCTATACTTTCAAGCAGCTCCGTAGTTCCACCGGTTACAATATCCACATAAATTCCGGTTCTTTCCTCGAATTCTTCAATAATAGGGAGATACACATCCTCCTTGTGTGATGTGTATATTACAAGAAGCTTATCATCTCCGGGAGCTAAATTAATACCGGATGGCTTTTTTCCACAACCAAAACAGGGCACCATCAAAGCAACCATCATGGCACCTGTCAAAACTTGCTTCAGCACTCCCTTTATCCTGTTTATAAAACATGTATCTTTATCCATAATTTTCTCCAAAAAATATGGGTCGATTATATCATATCTTGGTATTTTTGCACAAAAAAATCACTATTTTACAAAATATATCAGTTTTGTCATCTATGAATTATCCCTTTTCGGAAGTAGTATTAATTCAGCGCCTTACATAGGCGATTTCATTTAAGGAGGAGTATATATGAAATTACGTAAAGTAATTGCTCTCGGACTTGCATTAGTTATGTGCATTTCCATGTTTGGTTGCGGTGGCGCCAAAAAGGGCGGAGACGCAGAAATGTCCGCAACAGAAAAAATCATCAAAGAAGCTGAAGGCCTGACTCTTGAAGAGCTGGCAAAGAAGGCTATTGAAGAGTCCAACGGAAAGACCTTCTACGGCGTAGGTAACTCCAGCCGTGGTAAGTCAGCTCTCCCTCTCTTCATCGCTTACCTTCAGACAATCGATCCTAATTACAACATGGAGTTCGAGTGGCAGCAGCCTAAGAACAACAAGATTTTCGACCAGCTCACAGCTGATTCCCTTAAGGAGACAGGTACATTCGCTATGACCCTTATCCAGGATGGTAACCAGATTCAGAGCAAGATGGTTAACACAGGAATTCTTGACACATTCATTCCTAAGGATTGGGCAGATGCCAACAAGACAACAGCAGATGCTGTTAAGGGCTTCCTTCCTCTCCAGACACTCAACAAGATTTTCGAGTACAACAACACAGGCAGCAAGACATACACAAACTGCTGGGATTTCGTAGCAGAAGGCGAGCACGGTCTCTTCATGGACATCGATTCTGAGATCGTTGGTAAGAACTTCCTTTACATGCTTACAAAGGAAGAGAACGCTACAATGCTTAAGGACGCTTTTGATAAGCTTCCCGCTGATAAGAAGTCTTATTTCCAGCCTGTAATTGATTCCTTAGCAAAGGATGCTACTGACCTTGGCCTTGGTGCTAACGGCAAGTACGCTCTTGCTTGGATCAAGCTTTGGGTAGAGAGCTACAACGCTCAGACAGATGATGGTCCTATCTGTAACACACTCGTAACAGATTCCGCAACAGATCAGTTTGGTCTTCTTGTTTACTCCAAGCTTCGTTCCGTTGAAGAGTCTGACAGCGTTTCCAAGAACAACATCACAGTTGCAGCTTACCAGGATGGTTACGAAGGTATGGGCGGCTATGGTTACTGCCATTACCTCTTTGTAACAGATAACTCACCTCTTCCTTGGACAGCATGTGCTTTCATCGCTTATATGACATGTACAGCTGACGGCTTCTCCGCATGGGGCAAGGATATCGGTGGTTACTCAAGCAACCCTACAGTTGCAGCAGCTAACGAAGAGAAGTTCCATCACCAGACGGGTGGTAACAACGAAGATGGCACAGTTGCATTCCCTTGCCGTAACGACAGAGGTTTTGAATGGTGGACATCTCAGGGCAAGCTTGTTCTTGAAGATCCTGAATACTGCTCATCTGTAGCATTCACAGTTGGTAGCTGGATTGAAATGCTCACAAAGTATAAGGGAGAATAATTTAATTCTTAACGTTGCCCCTCCTCCTTTCGAGGGGGGGCATTTTTAGACAAGTCAGGAGACAATATGACTGCACAAACAGGTACAAAGGCCTCAAAAAGCCTTATAACAAAAAATAAGATAAAGACCTTTTTCTCAAAGCCGTATAATGTGATACTGCTTTTAATGGGAATTGTTCTGACAGTCAGCACCGTGGCACCTATCGTTGCTATCGTACAGGACACATTTAAGATTCATCCGGGTACAATTGATGCCCACCTTACCGGACAGTCTTCCGGTTATACGTTAATCAACTATGTTGACCTCTTTACAAGTAAGCTTGCAAAGACAAACCTTTGGGAACCGCTTCTTAATACGGTTTATCTGGCAGTAGGCACCTGCATTGTTTCAATTATTTTCGGTGGATGCTTCGCCTTCTTAATTACGAGAACTAATCTTGCTTTCAAGAAATATCTGAGCTCGATTTTTATTTTTCCATATATCATGCCCCAGTGGACTCTTGCCGTTGTTTGGCAGAACCTTTTCAACTCCAATGCAGTAACAGGTACATCAAACGGCCTGTTGGCAGCCCTCTTCGGCATCGAAATGCCTATCTGGTGGTGTAAGGGGCTTTTCCCTTCCCTTATGGTATTAGGCTTCCACTATGCACCATTTGCTTATATCCTCATCGGAGGCATCTTCAAAAACATGGATGCAAACCTGGAAGAAGCGGCAACAATTCTTGATACTCCTAAGTCAAAGATTATGTTCCGCATCACTCTTCCCATGGTTAAGCCGGCTATCCTTTCCACAATACTTCTTGTATTCGGAAGCTCCATGGGCAGCTATCCCGTACCTCATTACCTGAATCTTACAACGCTGTCCACAAAGTATGTTTCCATGAACTCCAAGTATACCGGTGAGGCCAGCATTGTTGCCATCATCATGATGTTCTTTGGCGGAGCAATCATGCTGTTGAATCAGCTTTCACTGCACTCCAGGAAGAACTACACAACAGTAACCGGTAAGTCCGGACAGATTTCAAAAATCAATCTTGGCAAAGTCGGAAAGTATGTTATTGCAGTAATTCTTGCAATCGTAACATTCTTTACAAGTGTTTTCCCTATTGTGTCCTTTGCATTTGAAACCTTCCTTCCCAACCCGGGTGACTATTCCTTCCTTTACACAGGAAATACAAGCAACCTGACTACCAAGTGGTGGATTACATCAGAAAACATCACCGACAATGGTATGTATGGTCAGAAGGGTATTCTTTACAACAACACAATCTGGCATGCTTACGGCGGCACATTGCTCGTTTCTGTATGCTGTGCACTGTTGGCAGGTACGATAGGTACTCTCATCGGATATGCTGTTTCAAAGAACCGCAGAAGTAAGTGGGCAGGCTACGTTAATTCTGTTGCATTCCTCCCCTACCTGATGCCCTCCATTGCCGTTGGCGTTGCGTTCTTCATTCTCTTCTCCAGCGGAACCTTGAACCTTTTCAACACCTACACATTGCTTATCATCGTAGGTACGATAAAATACATTCCCTTCGCAAGCCGAAGTGCTCTTAATTCAATGCTTCAGCTTTCGGGAGAAATTGAAGAGGCCGCAATCATTCAGGATATTCCTTGGATAAAGCGAATGGTCAGAATCATTATTCCTATCCAGAAATCATCCATCATAAGCGGATATCTTCTTCCATTTATGACATGTCTCAGAGAATTATCACTGTTTATGCTCCTTTGTGTACAGGGCTTCATCCTTTCCACAACACTGGACTACTTCGATGAAATGGGCCTTTACGCATTCTCAAGTGGTATAAACTTGATTCTCATAATTACTATTCTTGTATGCAACACAATTGTTAATAAGCTCACGGGCGCAAGCCTTGATGAAGGAATCGGAGGTTGATATGCCGAAAATCACACTTGAAAACGTAACTAAAAGATGGGGAAAGTTCTACGGAGCCGATCATCTCAATCTTGAAATAAGCGATAATGCATTTGTAACACTTCTCGGCCCCTCCGGATGTGGTAAAACAACCACACTGCGTATGATTGCGGGTCTTGAAACACCTACATCCGGACGCATTACCATTGGTGACAGAGTAGTATTTGATTCCGATCTTGGAATAAACGTTCCGGCAAATAAGCGTAAAGTCGGTTTCCTTTTCCAGAACTACGCTCTTTGGCCAAACATGACGGTTTATCAGAACATTTCTTTCGGTCTTGCAAACATCAAGGAAGAAATGAACACCGTTAATTTTGAAGCAAAGAACAGTGCTCGTCTCGCAGAACTCCTTAAGACTCCCGGTGAGGTTAAGGCAGTGGTTGAGGACTGTCGCGATAAGAGTGGAAAGATTGATGAAAACAAGGCAATTCTCAAGCTTATTGATGCCTTCACTCTTTCCAAATACACAGCTAAAAAGCTCTTTAATTATCACACAGAAGAAACCGGCAACTTCTCTTCTGAGATTGCTGCATTAACCGCAAAGGTTGAGGCTGCAAAGAAGGCAGCTGTCGCAGATGGTTGCACGTTGGCCGAGGACTTCACGGTTCTTAAGAATGGTAAGCCCGTTACTTCTGTAAGACGTCTTACAAAGGAAGAGATTGATCTTTCCGTAAGAAGAGTTTCCCGTATCGTTAAAATCGGTATGTTCATGGATCGTTATCCCGCAGAGCTTTCCGGTGGTCAGCAGCAGCGTGTGGCAATTGCCCGTACACTTGCTCCCGAACCTTCCGTTCTCTTCATGGATGAGCCTCTCTCCAACCTGGATGCAAAGCTTCGTCTTGAAATGAGATATGAGCTCCAGCGTCTTCACGTAGAAACAGGCTCCACCTTCGTTTATGTAACACATGATCAGATGGAAGCCATGACACTTGCTACACAGATCTGCCTCATTGACAATGGTTCTCTTCAGCAGTACGATGCTCCTCTCACAGTTTACAACAAGCCCAACAACCTGTTTGTAGCTGACTTCGTAGGAAATCCTGCCATCAACTTCATTGAAGCAAAGGGCACACAGAATACAGATAATTCCGTTCGTCTTACAGTATTCAATAACAGAAAAATCAAGTTTACTCCAAGCGAGGAAATTTCCTTCGCAAAGTGGTTTGCGGACAGAGATCAGGCTGAAGCAGACAAGAAGGCCGCTCACGATAAAGCCGCTCAGGAAAAGGGTTATGTTGAAAAGGGAAATAAGGATGAAACCTTCAAGTACCACATTCCCATGGTTATTGAAACTGATGACTCCCTTAAGGAGGATCCCGTTATTTCCAACGAAGATCTTGTGCTCGGCGTAAGACCCGAATTCGTGGCAATCAAGTCTGAAACAGGTCTGGATGCTGAAGTATATGGTGCAATGCCTACCGGTATGGAATCCACTGTTAAGGTAAATGTGGATGGCTACCTTCTTACAGGTGTTGTATTTGGAGCATCACTCTTTAAGATTGGCGAAAAATGCAACATCAGTTTTACAGGCAACAACGCAATTCTCTTTGACAGAAAGAGCGGAAAGAGAATCGCCATCGGAAGTCTTGAAATTATTGAGTAACAAAAAAATTGGCCTTGCGGCAATAACCGTAAGGCCTTTATTTTATTTCAGAAGTGAATATTCCGATACATCCACAACCTTTGTGGCAAAGCTCTCATAGAAGTCAGGCTCATGGCATATAAGTACAACGCTTCCCTTATATTCCGTAAGTGCTCTCTTAAGTTCTTCCTTGGCGTCCACATCAAGATGGTTCGTAGGCTCGTCCAGAAGGAGAACGTTTGTCTCCCTGTTTATAAGCTTACAAAGGCGTAATTTAGCCTGCTCGCCACCGGAAAGTACTCTCACCTGGCTTTCAATGTGTCTTGTAGTAAGTCCGCACTTTGCCAACGCGGAACGAACCTCATACTGCGTGTAAGAAGGGAATTCGTTCCAGATTTCATCGATGCATGTACGTGAGCCGGGATTTGTTATTTCCTGTTCAAAGTAACCGGTACTTAAGTAATCACCCAGTTCAACACTTCCGGAAATTGCCGGAATAAGCCCAAGAATGCTCTTCAAAAGAGTCGTCTTTCCAATACCGTTGGCCCCCTTAAAAACAATCTTTTCTCCACGCTCCATAGTGATGTTTATAGGCTTGGAAAGAGGGCTGTCATAGCCTGTAACAAGATCCTTTGTTATAAATATATAGCGGCTTGCCGCTCTGGCCTCCTTAAAGTGAAATTCTGGCTTTAAGTGTTCAGGAGCAAGCGCGATAACATCCATGCTGTCCAGCTTTTTCTGGCGGGACATGGCCATATTTCTTGTTGCCACTCTTGCTTTATTTCTGGCAACAAAATCCTTAAGCTCGGAAATCTCCTGTTGCTGCTTCTTATATGCAGCCTCCAGCTGAGACTTCTTCATTTCGTAGGCCTCCATAAACTTATCATAATCACCTACGTATCTGTTTATTTCTGCATTTTCCACATGATAAATCAGGTTAACCACAGAGTTAAGGAACGGCACATCGTGAGAAATGAGAATAAAGGCGTTTTCATATTCATTAAGATAACGCTTTAACCACTCGATATGCACTGTATCCAGATAGTTTGTAGGCTCGTCCAGAAGAAGAATATCCGGCTTCTCCAGCAGGAGCTTTGCCAGCAGAATTTTTGTTCTCTGACCACCGGAAAGTTCAGTTACATCATTATCCAGGCCTATTTCCATAAGTCCGAGAGCTCTGGCCACTTCTTCCACCTTTACGTCAATATTATAAAAATCATGAGATTCCAGAATTTCCTGAAGAGTACCTACTTCTTCAAGCATTTCATTCATTTTATCCTCGTCAACATCTCCCATTCCGGCATAAAGGTCATTTATCTGTGCCTCAATATCAAAAAGAAAGTTGAAGGCGGACTTAAGCACGTCCCTTATGGTCATTCCGGGCTCCAGTACAGCATGCTGATCCAGATATCCTACACGAACGTTTTTGGCCCATTCCACGGTGCCTGCGTCCGGCATAAGTTTTCCTGTTATGATGGAGAAAAACGTTGATTTTCCTTCGCCATTTGCACCGATAAGTCCGATGTGCTCACCCTTTAAGAGGCGGAAGGAAACGTTATTGTATATTGCTCTGTCACCAAATCCATGGGATAAATTTGCCACATTAAGTATCATTGTATATATCCTTTCAAACATTGTGCTCGCTTTTTATATCATAGAAAAGGTCATAAGTAAATATCAAACCCTCCGGATTGTTCCCTTTTTTCACATTAAGTGATATAGTTTACTGGTAAATCAGACACCAGGTCTGAAAAGGAGAAAAAGGTTATGAAATCATTGAAAGAACTGTATCGTATCGGTCATGGACCATCCAGCTCTCACACTATGGGGCCGGCTGCTGCGGCAAAAATCATTTTGGATAAGTATCCTGATGCGGATTCGTATAAGGTTATATTATATGGCTCGCTGGCTAAAACGGGCCGTGGGCACCAGACAGACGTGGCAATAAAAAAGGAATTCAAGGATACAGAGGTTACCGTAATTTTTGATACGGAAATCCCTGAAAATGAGCTTCCTCATCCTAACACCCTTGATTTCGTAATAGAAAAAGGTGCTCACATCGAAGTGATTCGTGTAATGAGCATCGGTGGCGGAGCTATCCGCTTCCTCGGAGACGAAGTAGTTGATACTCCTGACGTATACCCCGAAAAATCATTCACTGAAATAGCGGAATATTGCAAAGCCAAGAACATAAGGCTTTCTGACTATGTATATGAGCGTGAGGGTAACGAAATAAAAGATTATCTGTACACCGTCTGGGAAACCATGAAGGGTACCATTGCGGCAGGGCTTCAGGTTTCCGGCACTCTCCCCGGAGGACTTAACGTTGAGAGAAAGGCACAGTATCTTCTTAATCAGCGCCACATTGACGAAAGTGAAGCAACCCGCGAAAATCGTACGGTGTGTGCCTATGCCTTTGCAGTTGCCGAGCCCAATGCGGATAATGGTGTTATTGTCACAGCTCCGACCTGTGGTGCGTGCGGAGTTGTTCCTTCTGCATTAAAATATATGCAGGATAAAAAGGGCTTTTCCGACGCTGCTATGATAAATGCTCTTGCTGTCGGCGGTCTCATCGGAAATATCATTAAGAGCAACGCCTCCATTTCCGGTGCAGAATGCGGGTGGCAGGCTGAAGTAGGTGCTGCCTGCTCCATGTGTGCCGCTGCACTGGCAGAGCTGCACGAAATGGGTATAGATCAGATTGAGTATGCGGCTGAGGTAGCCATGGAGCATCATCTGGGCCTCACCTGTGACCCTATCTGCGGCCTTGTTCAGATTCCTTGCATCGAACGAAATGCCGTAGCTGCCATGCGTGCGATAAATGCTCTCTCCCTTGCCAATTTCCTTACAAATACAAGAAAAATTTCCTTTGATATGGTTGTGGAAACCATGCGTCAGACCGGTCTTGATCTTAATCTGAGATACAGAGAAACCTCCGAGGGCGGACTTGCAAATCTCTACAAAATGTAAAAAAGTTGGTTGTTTCTTCTATTGGGGATTGACAAACATTTATCAAATCACTATAATTCAAAACAATCCTTAAGGGAGTAATCGGCACATGCGTGCGGCAAATCAACAAGCAGCCTTCGGCTGTATACCCGGTTTTTGTTTATCAAAGTAATTCCTGGTTTGCCTTAATTGATGAGACTTAAGTATGGATTTTTCCGTACTTATGCCTTTTAACCACAGATTTTCAGCAGGTACGGAAAAACGTATCTGCTTTTTTCATGTCCTGTCGCGCGGTAGATATGATTAAAGCATTGCAAATTACATACCTATGGAGGAGAACTATGAAACTAAAAGTCAACAACATCCACAAATTTTATGGCGAAGGTCTGAGCAGAGTCGAGGTTCTTAAGGGAATCGACTGCGAAATTAACGAAGGTGAAATCTGTGTTTTACTTGGACCTTCCGGCTCAGGAAAATCTACTCTTCTTAACATCATCGGCGGCATCGAAAGTGCTGATGAGGGCTGCGTCGATATCGGTGATTCCTGTACAGACAAGATGACTGAAAAGGAACTGACATCCTACAGACGCAACAATCTTGGTTTTGTATTCCAGTTCTACAACCTTGTTCCCAATCTGACAGTAAAAGAGAATATTGAAGTCTGTGCCTATCTTGCAAAAGATCCATTAGATATAAACGAGCTCCTGAAAACCTTGGGGCTTTATGAGCATAGGGATAAGCTGCCGTCACAGCTTTCCGGTGGTCAGCAGCAGCGTTGTGCAATAGGGCGTGCACTGGTGAAAAATCCCTCCGTTCTGCTTTGCGACGAGCCTACAGGTGCTCTTGATTACAACACTTCAAAAGAGATACTTGCCTTGATTCAGCGAGTAAACAGAAAGTATCACAATACAATTATCATCGTTACCCACAATGACGCCATCAAGGGAATGGCCAATCGTGTGTTACGTCTTCATGATGGAAAAATCCTTAAAAATATTGTGAATGATACTCAGACTGAGGCGTCTGACCTTGAATGGTAAAGGAGGCCGCATATGAGAAATCCATTAAACAATAGAACGTTCCGAGAGTTAAAAAGCAATGCCGGAAAATATATTGGTCTTTTATGCATTATTCTTACTGTAATAACGATTGGCTCAGCCTTTATGGTCTGCCTCGACGGCACCAGTTATTCACTGTCAAAAAGTGATGAAATAAACCTCACAGAGGATGGCTATTTTGAAACTTTCTTCCCTGTTAAGGCTGAAACCACTGATTGGTTCAAGGATAATAACATCAGACTTGTAGAGAACTTTTACAAGACAATAGATAATTATGATGATCATGCTACCATTCTAGTTTTCAATAACAGGACCCAGATTGATATTCCGATTCTTATTGAAAACGGCAATTATGTTGTTACCAGCGAAAATGACTGGTCACATGTTCCCGCCCTTAAGAATGACGAAATCGCTTTGGACAGGGTTTTTGCCAAGGCAAACGGCCTGAATTTTGGTGATACTGTAACCCTTTACGGCATCTCCTACAAAATAGCGGCCTTTACGGCCTTTCCCGATTACACATCACTATTTAAGAGCAACAAGGATCTGCTCATGAACACTACGGACTTTGGCATAGCCATGCTTTCCGAAGAAGGCTATGATCGACTTCCGGGGGATATTCAGACTTTAAGGTACAGTTACCGCTTCGAGAAGCAGCTGAGCAAGACTGAAACGGATGATTTGAATAAGGAAATACTGAATCGACTTGTTTCCGGCGGTGAGGCAGTTTCCGAATTTCTCCCAAGAGAATCAAATCAAAGTATTTCATTCCTGGCTACCGACATGGGTAAGGATGGCCCTACTGTCGAAATATTCATATTCCTGTTACTTGTTATAGTTGCCTTTGTTTTTGCTATTATTGTTACAAATATGGTGGAAAAAGAGGCCTCCGTAATCGGTACATTACGTTCCTTGGGCTTCACCAGATGGGAAATGGTTCTTCATTATCTTCGTCCCACAATTATTGTAACTTTCGTAGCCGCAATTGTCGGCAACCTCCTTGGTTATACAGTAATGATTAAGCCCTTCCTGGACATGTACACCACAAGCTACTGCATTCCACCAATGGTAATCAGCTTCTCGTTTAAAGCCATTCTTGTGACCACAGTCGTTCCGATTGTGACAATGCTTGTAATAAACGTTCTTGTTCTGTCAAATAAGCTCTCTCTTTCGCCCCTTAAGTTCCTTCGAAAGGACTTAAAGCACGGAAAGCAGAAAAAGGCCATGAAGCTGCCCGACTGGTCATTTCTTACAAGATTCCGCATCAGAGTGATTCTTCAGAACATGGGAAGCTACCTGATTCTTTTCATCGGCATATTCCTTTCCGGCCTTCTTCTTGTTTTCGGCCTTGGTCTCGGCCCCCTTATGGACAATTATGTGGACGGAATAGACAAGTCTTTGCCTTACGAATATCAGTACGTTCTGAAGGCTGTGCCCGGTGACGTGGGTGGTGAAAAGGTTACAATGCAGCCTGTGGAAACCCACTTTGATTTTGCTAAGAAAGATATCGAAATCTCTTTTATTGGTGTGGATGAAGATTCTGAGATTTTTTCAAATTTCAAGAAGTCCGATAATAAGTCTGAGCTTGTGATAACAAGTCCGCTTGCCAAAAAGCTCAAGCTGAAAATCGGTGACACGTTAACAGTTACCGACACCTACAATAAAAAGGATTATACCTTTACGGTAAAAGATATTGCTGAGTACGACGCTGCCATGGGTGCCATTTTCACCAGATCATTACTTAATGAGCTCATCGACAAGGAGCCTGATTACTATAACTCCCTTGTATCCAACACTAAACTTGATGTGCCTGATGCGTATATTGCGAAATTCATAACACGTTCAGATATGTTAGGTGCCGCAAAACAGATGCTTAGTTCCTTTGATGTGATTATAAAGCTCTTTAACGTATTCAGCGTGGCTATAGCACTGATTCTCATGTACATTCTTACAAATACTGTAATCGAGAAAAACTCGCTTTATATATCTTACATGAAAGTATTTGGATATGACGAGAAGGAAGTATCCAGGCTTTACTTGAGAGCAACAACCATCACAGTGATGGTTGCCCTGTTCATCTCCCTGCCCTTACAGGCACTTTCCTTTAAGGCGATGATGGACGTTATTTCCAGTATGATTGATGGCTATATTAGCTTCTACATTCCGATTAAGGTTTACGTTGAGATAATATTAATCGGTGCATTATCTTATTTTGCAATCAATCGTTTTAATTACGGCAAAGTCAAAAAAATCAAAATGAGTGATGCTCTTAAAACAAGAGAATAACCTAATAAGAACAAGGCGTGAGGACTGAAAAAAGATGGCACGTATCCCAATGGATATGTGCCATCTTAGCTTTTAAGTCATTATTTGCAAGGGTTAGCTTTAATAATTTCAATAACCTTATTTGTATCTTCTTCCGTTGATGCCCAGCTTGTACAGAATCGTACCGCTGTATGTTCCTCGTCCATCTTCTCCCAGAAGGCAATATCAACTTCTTCTTCAAACTTCTTTTTTGCTTCGTTGGTAAGTATAGGGAACACCTGGTTTGTAGGAGATTCCAGATAAAGCGGATATCCGGCCTCAATTAATGCTTTCTGAATGCGTGCACCGTACTCAACGGCAGTCTTTCCAAGCTTTTCGTAGAGACCATCAGTGAAAAGAGCATCAAACTGAAGCCCTAACATTCTTCCCTTTGCAAGGAGAGCACCACGCTGTTTGATTATTGTGAAGAAATGAGGAATCAGGCCTTTTTTAGGGATTACAAGGGCCTCACCAAACAAAGCTCCGCACTTCGTGCCTCCGATGTAGAAAACGTCACAAAGTCTTGCATAATCTTCAAGAGTTACATCATTCTGAGGGCTTGCAAGAGCATAAGCCATACGTGCACCGTCTACGTAAAAAGGAAGGGAATACTTGTGACAAACCTCACTGATTGCTTCCAATTCTGCCAGAGAATAGAGTGTACCGAACTCAGTAGGCTGAGATATGTAAACCATTCCCGGCATAACAATATGATCATGATTGTCATCGTCCATATAGCCCTTTGCAACACGCTCAACATCTGCTGCAGACAGCTTACCAAGCTTATGAGGTACTGTGAGCACCTTATGTCCGCCGGCTTCGATTGCACCTGCTTCATGGCCGTTAATATGACCTGTTTCGGCGGCGATTACTCCCTGATAAGGCTTAAGAACGGAAGTAATAACAATCATGTTGGTCTGTGTTCCGCCAACAAGAAAGAAAACTTCACCATCAGGACAAGTACATGCCTTCTTGATTTTTTCTGTTGCAGAGTCCGAATATGGATCAAGACCGTAACCGGGAGTTTTTTCAAAATTTGTCTCCGTTAATCGCTTAATTATTTCGGGATGAGCTCCCTCCATATAGTCTGAAACAAAGCCAAGCTTTTCTGACATAACAATACCTCACTTAATTTTATTTTACATACCATCACAGTATATATTCGTTTATTTATAGTTCAATATAATGGGGGATAATGTCCTCATATTGCCCGTTTTTCAGAAGAAATCCTCCCGGAATAACCCCAAGCTGAATAAAGCCAAGCTTCTTATATAACGCAAGTGCAGGCTTATTTGATGCTACAACAGCATTAAACTGAAGTATTCTGAAGCCCTTTTCTTTGCCCATTTTAATGCAGTCTCTGACAAGTGCTTCACCAATATGCATACCTCGCTTATCTTTTTTCACCGCATAACTTGCGTTGCAAATATGGCCGCATCTGCCAATATTGTTCGGATGTAAAATATATAATCCCACAATTTCGTCACCATCAATAGCAACGCCGGTAAATGACTGACTGAAAAAGAATTCGTTTCCGGTTTTTTCTTCCAAAAACTCCATCTGTGGAAACGCAACTCCATCCTCAACAATGCTGTTCCATATATCACAGCAT
This sequence comes from Lachnospiraceae bacterium, assembly GCA_024403375.1. Classification (GTDB taxonomy): domain Bacteria; phylum Bacillota; class Clostridia; order Lachnospirales; family Lachnospiraceae; genus RGIG3528. Next base: position 34,679 of record JAKSRZ010000004.1, on the reverse strand, counting down.
TCTTTCCAGTACTCTTGTTTGTAAGCGACAATGTCAATCATTCTCTGCCCCCATGGACGCTCAGGACCTTATTTGCCTGTTTTTTAGTCTTACTTTTTAACTTTGATATTTATATCAAAAAATTCTTTGTAGAACTTAATAACATTTTCGTTGGAAAAATTCAAGTTTTTTTCTCGCAGCCATCTGTCAATCAGATACTGTGTTCTTTCAACTCGTAAAAACGCTCCCGTAGTTGCCTCATCCTTATTCAGCAATTCATAATTTGTTACATAATTACTGCTTCCGGGATATTTGACTTGTGACTGTCTTTCCTTTTTTGCTGTTCTGTCTTCGGTATCCAGTCCCTTGGGAAGTGTACAATAGTATGGAACCATCTTGATTTTGATCGGGTCCAGTTCAACCCACTTATGGTTCAAATACTTTTCGGTTGTATTTATATACAATGTGTGATACTCAATTCCTTCAGGGAGAGCACACCCCAGATCCTGATCAAGGTCAAATATTGTTCCGTTGATATTTATTCCATTGACAATGCTATTACTCTGGTGACAAAAATCAACAAGACTGGAGGTATAAACTCCATCATTTCCTGAATAATACTTGATTGCCACTATCCATCCTGTCTGTTTTTCGGTGCCGGCAAGATCGACTTTACTACGACCGTTTTCGAAACCATCGTGAATAAGGGCCGCCTTTGTGGCTTCGGCAGTTTCAAGAGATGTTCCTGACCAGAAACAGATTTTGTCCTTCCAGTCATCGTATAGCCTTGCATCATTGTTATAATGCCGTTTGTCAGATGCGGTAAAATCCGTGAAATCCACAAAATAGTACACCCCATCCTGCTTTATGTAGTTATATGCATGTCCATACTGACCGGTAATAATCACAAATCCGATTTCGTCATAATCGTCTTCCAGAAGATAGGCAACCGCCTGGGACGTATTGGCACACACACCAAGGTTGGAGCCAAGGGCGATTTTTTCATTATTCTGTATGCTCCATCCCCAGGACACATTTCCAAACAGACCAATGTTGTCTTCACCATATCTGTAATCTGTTCTAATAAAATATGACATTACATCAGTCACTGTTTTTATTTCTTCACGGGCAATTTCCAGATAATCATAGCAGGTTCCGTAATAGCCACCATTCGTGCGTACTGATATTTCGTTGCACATGTCGATAAAGCTCTTATCATTGTACAGCTTTGTTTCATAAAAAGGCTGTAGCAATGTTTTCCCTGTACCATTGCCTGCTTTATCAAGTTCCGCCTGAGATGTGTACCAGGATTCAGGCTTTCCTGTCTTTTTGTTGTAGTACTCAAACTTAGCTGCTGTAGCAGGTGTCGGAGTAACGTATACATATTTGATTTCAGTAACCTTCTCAACCTCTTTTATGATAACAGGCGTAGTTGTTGGCTCCGGTGTTGCCGTTGGGCCGGGTGTTGCTGTGGGCTCCGGTGTTGCTGTAGGCTCCGGTGTACATGTTATCTGCACATACTCAATTTCTTTTATTATTGTTGGTGTCGATGTGGGTGCAGGCGTGCATGTAACCTGAACATACTCCGTTACTATTTTTTCCACAACCTTTTCTACAATCTCCGGAGTAACCGGGGCCTGAGATGCTGCGGCTCCACAACCACCAAAAAGAACAAGAGCAAATATTATCACCAATATCGCAGAATGCCTGTTTTTCATTTCCTGATCCTCACATGAAAGATTTTCCCCCATTATAAAACCCAAAGTAACACTATGACATTAACAAAGGATAAATAATAATCAAAAGGGAGCAGAAAAAAAGAAGCCCGATAATTACCGAGCCTCTTAATTTTCATATAAGGATTATCTCTGTCCCTTATCGTAAGGAATACCTTCAGCCTTCGGGCATCCGGATTTTCCTGCTGTGAAAGCAAGAACAATAAGCACTACAAAGTAAGGAATTATGTTGTAGAAGTAAATGGGAAGGTTTGCTGCCTTAAGGAATTCAATCTGTCCTGATACAGCACCTACGCACTTGAGGAAACCGAAAAGGAGTGCTCCAAGTGCTATCCATATAGGATTCCAGTTACCGAAAATCATAATTGCCAATGCCAGGAAGCCCATGCCCTGTACGCTGCCTTCAGCAGTAGCACCGGCTGTAGTTGCAATGTATACATAGCCTCCAAGACCTGCCAGTGCACCACTTATTGTGGTACCGAGGTATCTCATTTTGAATACGCTGATACCTACAGATGCCGCAGCCTGAGGGTGTTCACCACAGGAACGAAGACGAAGGCCTGTTTTTGTCTTGTACATCCAAATTGCAAGGATTACAAACACAATGATTACGATGTATGTTGAAATGTATGCCTTATCTGTAAAAATCTGAACGATAGGATTTGCATTGGGATCAGGGTTCTTTATTGCATAGCTCTTAAAGTTTGAAGGCATTACGAGCTTTTCCTGATTAAAGAAAGCAAGACCTACTGTATTTACGATAGCCGGAGCCAACATATTAAGTGCCGTACCGCCAATGGTCTGGTCCGCCTTCAGGTTGATGGCGGAGAAGCTGAGCATCAGTGAATAAATCGCACCGCCGGCAGCTGCCACAATCATAAGAATCACGAAGATTGCCTGAGGCTTTTCAATGAGAATATTGTGCTTCGCAAAGGCAATGCCAACAATAGCACCGCAGAAAGCACCGAATATCATTTCACCTTCAAGAGCCAGGTTAATGATACCGCTTCGCTCAGCGAACACGCCGGCAAGAGCAACGATGAGCAAAGGAACCGCGTACATCAAAGTTTTTTGAATAATAAGTACCATTATTTGCCCTCCTTTGCTGATTTCTTCTTAGAAAGAATACCACGGAACAGATTTGCAAAGCCCGCAAAGTAAATAATAAGGGCGATGATAATATCTGCTACGTATCTGTTATAGCCTGCTGAAACAAGGTGATCGCCGCCCTGAGCGAGGTATCTGATGAACAGTGCGGAGAAAATTGTTCCGATAGGATTTGAGGATGCCAGAAGTGCTGCAGGAATACCGTTAAATCCATAATCAGGAAGCTTCATATAAGCTGCATTAAAGTTAAACTCAATACCGGGATTCAGGTAGTAAAGAGTACCGCCAAGTCCGGCCAGAGCACCTGCAATCGCCATGGAAAGGATGATGTTTCTCTTTTCATTCATTCCGGCATATTTTGATGCATCCTTATTGTAACCGCACGCCTTAAGCTCATAACCAAATGTTGTTTTGTTAAGAATAACATAGATTACGACAGCTGCGATAATTGCAATAATAATTCCCAGGTCCACATATGAGCCCTTGAAGAGCTTTGAAAAACCAAGGTCAGGAGTCATGTTTCCTGTCTCTCCTGTTTTAATAAGATAACCGCCCTTACCCTTTGCGTGAAGGTGTTTCTGTGTGCTGAATACCCAGCTGGCAATATTTGCGGCAATCCAGTTGGTCATAATGCAGACGATAACCTCGTTGACGCCGAACACTGCCTTAAAGAATCCGGGAATGCAACCCCAGAGTGCACCTGCCACCATGCCGAGAAGAACAGCAATAAGCCATACGAAAAATCCTGCAACGGGTTTATCGGAGTTATTGATGTTCAGTGCTATGGAAAGGGATACAAGAGTTCCCATTAAAAACTGTCCGGGAGCACCGATATTGAAGAGACCTGTCTTAAAAGCAATAGCAACCGAAAGACCACAAAGAATCAGCGGTGTTGCATAGAAGACCATGTCACCAAAGTTAGTTCCTGCATGGGTTCCTGTGAAAGGTCCTGCCACAAGGAATCTGAGGCCCTTGAGTACGTGTGAAGCTTTGATATCAGGAGAAATGCAGGCAAGGACAATCATAATAACCAGTCCCACCGCAAGTCCTGCCAGAATACTTATAAGTGATGAAAGCAGGGACTTTACGCCGTCATTCTGTAAAAATGACTTTGAACTTGAACGGGAGTCAGAATTATTCTTTTTACTCATGTTTTGCCTCCCTTCCGTCATCACGCTTAGCACCGGCCATGTACAAACCAAGTTCCTGAACTGTGGTCTGCTTAGGATCAAGCTCTCCGACTATTTCGCCTTCATACATAACAAGGATTCTGTCTGAAAGAGACATAACCTCTTCCAATTCAAGGCTTATAAGAAGAACCGCCTTGCCATTATCACGTTCTTTTACAATCTGCTTATGAATGTATTCGATAGCACCTACGTCCAGACCTCTTGTAGGCTGAACTGCCACCAGCAGATCATGCTCTCTGTCCATTTCACGGGCTACGATTGCCTTCTGCTGATTACCACCTGACATACTTCTTGACACTGTCACACTGCCCTGTCCGCTTCTTACATCGAACTGCTCAATAAGCTTGTCAGAGTACTCTCTTACTGCGTCAAACTTTATGAAGCCGCCCTTTGAGAATTCGTCCTCATAATATCTCTGAAGCACCATGTTCTGCTCCAAAGTATAGTCAAGAACAAGACCGTGCTTGTGTCTGTCCTCGGGAATATGGCTCATTCCGTGTGTGTTTCTGTATCTTATGGACTTGCTTGTAATGTCTTCTCCGTCCAGAATGATCTTTCCGGATGAAAGCTGCTCAAGTCCTGTTATTCCCTGAACAAATTCGCTCTGACCATTTCCGTCGATACCGGCAATGCAGACAATCTCTCCGCTTCTTACACTGAAGGATACATTGTTTACAGCGTTCTTTGAATGAGTTTTACTCTTGATGGAAAGGTTCTCTACCTTGAAAACTTCCTTGCCGGGGTTCGCAGGTTCCTTGTCAACAACAAGCTGAACCTTACGTCCTACCATCATTTCGGAAAGTTCTTCAACAGATGTTTTATCCGTATCAACAGTTCCTATGTACTTACCTTTACGAAGAACGGATACTCGGTCACTTACAGCCATAATCTCATTAAGCTTATGCGTAATAAACAGAATGGACTTACCTTCTTTTGCAAGGTTTTTCATAATGCTCATAAGCTCATCGATTTCCTGCGGAGTAAGAACCGCTGTAGGCTCATCGAAAATAAGTATTTCGTTATCTCTGTAGAGCATCTTAAGAATTTCGGTTCTCTGCTGCATACCTACAGTTATATCTTCAATCTTTGCGTCAGGATCTACATTAAGGCCGTATCTGTTGGAAAGCTCCACAACCTTCGCTCTGGCTTCCTTTTTCTTGATAAAGCCCAGCTTTGTAGTCTCTGCACCAAGGATAATATTGTCTAAAACACTGAACACTTCTACAAGCTTGAAGTGCTGATGCACCATTCCGATGCCTAAAGCTGTTGCGTCATTAGGATCGTTAATAGACACAACTTCACCATTTTTTCTGATTTCACCCTTTTCCGGCTTGTACATGCCGAAAAGCACACTCATCAGTGTGGATTTACCTGCTCCATTTTCCCCTAACAAAGCATGAATTTCACCCTTCTTTAACTGCAAAGTAATGTCGTCATTTGCGATAATTCCGGGGAATTCTTTGGTGATGTGATTCATTTCGATAATGTAATCACTCATGTACTTTCTCCTTTTTATCAATACCTTTGTTTATTTCTAAAAAAGGGCTCGGTTTTTCACCGAGCCCCGGTAATTAATAATTACTTATCGAGTGTGATCTTAACTCTTGTGCCAGCTACTGCATTTGTCCAGAAGCTCTCATCATCACAGTCATCAGGTGTCTCAGACTTGATTGCAAGGCTGCCGTTAGCTACCTTTGTGAAAAGTGCATCGTAAGCTGCCTTGTTGAAAGATGTGAATCTTGAGAAATCATCAGGAAGACCTGTAGCGTTATCAGAAGCACCAAGGTTTACAGCCTGATCAGCAAGTTCTGCATCCCACTTGCCATCGTAGAACTTACCAAGGATAATTTCAACGGATGTAGCGAGACCCTTAACTGCGGATGTGATAACTCTCTCAGAGATACCGCTCTGGTTTGTATCAACACCGATCATCTTGCCGTTTGTTGTCTCTTCTGCTGCTGCCTTTACGGAGTTAACCATAGAACCACCGCAAGAGAATACAACTTCTGTGCCGTTAGCATACCAGCCGGCAATCTGTGTCTGAAGCTCTGTAGAAGCAGAGAAAGCTGAACCGTACTTGTAGGAAACGATCATATCTACATCAACGTTCTTCTCAGCTGCTGCAGCTGCTGCGCCCTGAACATAACCGTAACCGAATCTGTTACAAGCAGGGTTACCGCCGCCGCCACCAAGTGTAGCGCCGAGCTTTGTGTAACCGTCCATAACTGCTGCATAACCAGCCATGTAACCGGACTCCTGCTCCTTGTAGATAACTGCTGTTACGTTCTTCTCGCCGAATGACCAACCATCAACGAATACGAACTTAACATCAGGATTTTCCTTAGCTACTGTAGACATAGCGTTGAACTGAAGGAAACCGGGAGCTACGATAATCTTAGCACCGTTATCGATAGCAAGTCTCATTGCTGCGATACGGTCATTGTCTGTAGCGTCAGAACCGTTAGCGGGCTGATAGTACTTGTATGTGATCTTGTGTGCTTCAGCATAATTCTTAGCACCTTCCCAAGTACCCTGGTTGAAACCGCCATCCATAAGCTGACCAACGTCAGTTACAACTGCGATTTCGAACTTGTCGCCTGCAGCTTCCTTATCTCCACAGCCTGCAAATGCAACAAGGCCGAAGATCATTGTGCATGCGAGTAATACACTCAAAAACTTCTTCATAAACAAACCTCCTAAAGTTGTGTATGTCAAACCACTTTTGTGATTTGGGATGGAGATATTTTACGCTTTTTAGCCATAATTGTAAATGCCAAATTTTGTTTTTCGTCTTATTGTGTATGTCATCTGTTCAATTTCAGTTCAGTTTGTTATAATCTTACAGCACAAAATGTATTATTATGAACATAACTTCGGAGAGTGGTTTTTCATGCGTTTTAAGGTTGCATTTTTATTAATCCTTTTTTCGATAATTGTTTTAGCAGGGTGTACCATGCCCACCCCAAATAAGCCGGCATCTGTAGAAGTAAAATATGCCCCTGCTGCCACTGCCACGCCATTTTTAACTATAACAATGCCTCCGATCATTGAACCTTCAGAGTCCACTGATATTCTTTCCCCTACGCCTTCCCCCTCTCCTTCACCATCGTCAACGCCCACACCTTCACCCACTCCCACTGAGCGTCCTGAAAGTGTTGTAAGTATCAATCTGCTTGGTGAACCGGTTATGGAAATCAAGCGTTGTTCGGAATGGATTGATCCGGGATTCGTTGCCCAGGATTCCATCGATGGGAATCTGGCTGCGTCCACTACTATTTCTTCCGACCTTGATGTTAATGAAGTTGGATGTTACACGGTTACCTATACTGCCCGGAACGTTGTCGGTGATACTGCGGAAGTATCCAGGACGGTTTATGTCCGCTACAACAAAGAGGATTATGAAGCCTTCGAAGCAAAGGGAAAGGTTGTGTATCTGACCTTTGATGATGGTCCAAGTGAGAATACGGAAAAGTTGTTGGGAATATTGGATAAATACAATGTAAAAGTAACCTTCTTCGTCAAAAACTCGGATCAGCTGGACCTTGTAAAAAAGGAAGCCGCCAATGGCCACACAGTGGCTATACACACATACACTCACAGTTATTCCAAGGTGTATCGATCGGAAGAGGCATATTATGATGATCTGTACAAAATGCGTGAGGCGGTTTATGAAAAAATCGGGCTTCGCTCAAATCTTATACGTTTCCCCGGCGGAAGTTCCAATACTGTCAGCCGTTCCTATAATTCCGGAATAATGACAAGGCTTGCCAAATCAGTACAGGAAAAAGGATTCTGTTATTTTGACTGGAACGTAAGCACAACTGACGGAAATGCAAGCACCAGGACCTCCGATGTTGTAAGAGATCATGCCATTGCCGGCATGAAAAGTAAAAATATAGCTGTGGTTCTCATGCATGATACCCACAGCCATACAGTAAACGCGGTAGAAGAAATAATCAATTTCGGACTGGAAAACGGATATACTTTCCTGCCCTTAAGTGAATATAGTTTTCAACCTCACCACGGTATAAGTAATTAGGTTATTATCAGCTGATACTCTTCATGAAATCAGCTGATTTTTTCATAAATCCAAGCTGGTCCGGTGACCCGAAGTGTTCGACGGCGAAATATCCGTCATAATCCTCCTTAAGCAGTTCTTTTACAAGTTTTTCTATGGGAATATAGCCGGAACCCACGGGTACAGGCTTAAGGCCCTTCCTGAACTTAAGCGGCTTTCCGTAAGCAACACCAACACCATCCCAGATGTTTTTGTCCGTCTCTGTTTCTTCACCTCTGTCCTTACAATGAACATGAGTAATTCTGCCTTTGAACACATTATATGCTTCTTCCACATCCTCATTACTGAATGCGTAGTTTCCCATATCAAGAGTATGCGTAAGTCCGGGAACATTTTCCACGAACCATTTAATCTGATTTATTCTTGCAATCGGGGATTTGAAATCATCAAAGTCTTCTATCGATACGCTTACGCCCTTCTCAGTTGCATATTTGCATAGTTCCGTCATGCCGTCCTTCATGGCCAGCACCTCCGAATTGTTCTCAAAATATGCAGTAAGCTTTTCATAATCATCCGAAACAGCATTCATTTTTTTTGCTTCTGCTTCAACCAGAAATCCGGGAATAGGCATGATTCTCTTAATACCGTTTTCAGCGGCATAGTCTATCATTTTCTTTCCCAGCTCCAATCCTTCTTCATAATTGTTTCCAAAGTCAAAGAACTGATACATATTTGATATTTCAAGACCGGAAGCAACGATATCTTCACGTATCGACGGCTGATTAAGAAGAACACTGAATTCAATTTCTATGCCATTTATTCCACAATCGTGTGCTTCTCCAAGCATTTCGCTGATTGGACGGTCTGTCTGCTGTGATGCTTCTCTCAAATGTTCGTAGAAAACTGATATTCTCATCTTTTCACCCCTCCAAAGGTGCTTTCACTTCCGTACATTCCGGATTAGTCTGCAATTTTCTTACGGGTGCACACCAATAAACTGCATTGGTTATAACTTTCTGGATATTTTCATCATGGTATATGGGGTATTGCTCATGTCCCGGCTGAAAGTAGAAAATTTTTCCGCGGCCTCTTTGAAAGGTACAGCCGCTTCTGAAAACTTCTCCGCCTGCAAACCATCCTGTAAATACTACATCGTCAGGTTTGGGAATATCGAAAAACTCTCCGTACATTTCCTCAATCGGCAGTTCAAAAAACTCGGGCAGTCCTGCTGAAATAGGGTGTGAAGGCGATGTGATAAATAATCTTTCCCTGTCTCCGTGTCTCCATCTTAACGTCATGGAGGTTCCCATAAGCAATTTCATCGTCTTGGAAAAATGAGCGGAATGAAGTGCAATAAGCCCCATTCCTTTCAGCACCGCCTGATGAATTCTTTCTGCCACCACATCGGAAAATTCGTCCTGCATCCAATGGCTCCAATAAATCAGAACGTCTGTATTGTCCAGAACCTCCTGAGTCAGTCCATGCTCCGGCTCCTCAAAGGTGGCTGTACGGATCTCCAGGCCATCCTGTTTTTCCAGAAATTTCTTTATGCAGCCATGCATACCCTCAGGGTAAATTGCCCGCACCTCCGGCTGACGTGTCTCATGTATGTTTTCATTAAAAATCGTAACTCGAATCATACAGCACTCCTTATAGGCGTTTTGCAAGTTTCTTTATGTCTATAGCATCCGTAATGGCACCCTTGGCACAGGCGTCCTTACAGGCTCCACAGCGTATGCAGTCTATGCTGTCAGGCTTTTCGTAAACAGGTATATCCAATTTGCAGGCCTTTTGGCATACGCCGCACTTTGTACATTTTTCTTCATCAATACGGTATCTGTGAAAAGATATTTTGTTAAACAGACCGTAAATGGCACCAAGGGGACATATATATCTGCAAAAGGGGCGATATATGAGAATTGAGAACACAATAGTGACAATCAGAATGGTCACTTTCCAGGTATACAGGAATCCGATTGCCGATCTCATCGCCTTGTTAAGGAGTACTAAAGGGATGCCTCCCTCAAGAGTTCCCACCGGGCAGATATACTTACAAAACCAAGGATCTCCAACTCCTACCATATCTGCGATGCACATTGGAAGAATTATTACGAACACAGCCAGAATAACGTAGCGAATAAATCTGAGGAAACGCTCTCCGGGAAGCGAACGAAGCTTTTTCACAAAGGGAATCTTGAAAAGCAGGTCCTGCAATAGTCCGAAGGGGCAAAGAAAGCCGCAGATCAATCTCCCGAAAAGAGTTCCGAACACAGTAATAAAGCCCAACGCATACAGCGAAAAACTGAACTGTCTGCTGGTAAGTGTCGCCTGCAGTGAACCAATTGGACAGCCACCCAATGCTCCCGGGCACGAATAGCAGTTAAGTCCCGGTACACACGCATATTTTATTGGACCTTTATATATTTTGCCTTCCGCAAACCCTTTAATATAGCCATTTGAAAGTGCCGTAAAGGCAACCTGAACAAACAACCTGATTTTCTGGCGTAAAGGCATCTTCTTTTTTTCAGCCAATTCCGATACACTCCATACATATTCTTATGGCTTTATTGAGAACAACTATGGCTTCCCCGCGGAATGCTCCCAAAATTATAAAAAGAATTCCGAGTATCAGCGAAAAAATCGGCACGATTATCGGAAGCTTTTTCTTTCTCATTTCACACTCTCCAATAACTCGTTGATGATTTTCTTCCAGCTCTTCTTATCCCTTGAACCAACATAGCCATCACCAACCTGTTCTCCCTTCTCATTTACGAAGAAAGTAAGCGGAACGGCATCAGCATAATAAAGTACACGCTCTGTCAATGATTCTGAGGGCAGTAAGTGGAGATAATCCGCCTTTGTATCGGAAATAATGTCTCTTGCATCTGCCAGAGCAGATTCAATAGGCTTCATTTCTCTGTCAGCAGCATCGCAGATAATACCGATAATCTGAAAATCAGAGGAATCGTATTCTCTGGAAAAATCGCCAAGATAAGGCATTTCCTTGATACAAGGTCCGCAGAAAGTTCCCCAGACGTTAATCATTGTGATTTTGTGTCCTTCAAGCACTGTCTGATCATAATTTTTTCCGTCAAGTCCCACTGCTTCAAATACAGAAAGTACACCATCCTGAGGTTCATCAGCTTCAGGTGTCTCAACAGGAGCTTCCGTTACTGTTGCGTTGGTTCCTGCTGAAGATCCGCAGGCAGAAAGAGTAAAGAGCATCACGCACATAAGTGCCATTATCATTTTAATTTTTTTCATTTTATAACCTCCAAACTAGTGTGAATACAGAATAAATTATTTGACGAAAAGAGTCAATGTATATAATTTTACAGTAACTTTATTAGCTGTTAATTGAAACCATTGATTTTTCATAAGATAATCGTATGTGCGCCTTACCCCAAAGGCTTAGCTGATTTTACGAAAGGAAAGGAATCCTCCATATGGAAAAGAAGGTATTAAAAAATCTATTCATTAACATGCTCGTTTCCGGACTTATTGTTGTAATTCTTATCGCCGGAATGCAGTTCTTAAATGCAAACGTTCGTTACCAGAAGAGTGCTGCCAACAAGCTGCAGCAGGTAAGATCAACCCTTGAGAACAGTAATAAAAACGTTGAAGTTCTCACCAAGAACGTGGGCGATAACAACCTTGCAAAAGCAAGAGCACTTGCAGAACTTTTTGCAGCGAATCCTTCACTTCTTGACCAGGAAGGTTATCTTGCAGCACTCAGTAAAAAACTTGATGCAAGCTGCATTTGCGTAATCGACGGCAATGGTATCATCACTCATAGTGATAACCCCGGATACGTTAATTATGATATGGCAAGTTCAGAGCAGTCTGCTGCTTTCAATGCTATTCTTGCAGATCCCACACTTGAGATTGTCCAGGAGCCTATGGCAAATGGTACAACAGGAGAAATCAAGCAGTACATCGGTGTTCCCCGTCTTGATGTTCCCGGATATATTCAGATTGAACTTCAGCCTACCGTACTTACAGAAGCAACGGCCGGCAATAACATAAATGTTGTTCTTAGTCAGTTGGACTTTGAGTCCACCGGTTTTGTTTTTGCAATTGATCAGGCAACAGGAGAATTAATTGCACACAAGAATTCCGCACACCTTGGAAAGCAGGCAACAGAAGTTGGTCTTCCCAAGACTATGTCCGGAAAGTTCAACACCAATATGGACGGCGTAAAGTACTGGTGCTACGCAGAGGAATATGATGGTCTTTATATCGGCGTTGCTTTCCCCAAAAAGGATTACACAAGCACTCCCTTCAGCATCATCGGACTTATGTTCATCTGTATCGCAGGTGTTAACCTTTATCTCATAATCGCTATTCTCAGAATGGTTCGTAGAGAGATTGTTAACGGCATCAAGAACATCAGCAATGATGTAAGCAAGATTGCCACAGGCGATTACACTGTAAAAGTAACCGAGAATTCTCAGACAGAATTTGTAGAGCTTGGTGACAGCATCAATTCTATGGTTGACAGCATTAACGAGCAGATGAGTGCAAATCAGGAGCTTATTGATAAGCAGAATGCCGATGTGGCAGCATCTCAGAAGTTGTTCGAGGACGTTAAGAGCGTATGTGCTCAGCTCGATTCTGTTTCAAAAACTACTCTTGACACTGCAGAAAACATCAACGCAGGCAGCGAAAATCAGAAGGATGCCGTTGACGAAATGCATAATAAGATGCAGGAACTTTCCAAGAAGCTTTCCGAAAGCGTCAAGTCCGCAAATCTTATTTCAGATGAGACAATGCACGCTGTCGATGGTCTCGTAGATACAAGAGAATTAATCAGCAAGCTCTCAGGCTCCATGGATGAAATCACAGATACATCAAAGGCTATTGAGCGAATCATTTCAGAAATCGATGAAATTGCTTCCCAGACAAACCTTCTTGCACTTAATGCTTCAATTGAGGCTGCTCGTGCAGGCGAGGCAGGCAGAGGCTTTGCAGTAGTAGCAACAGAAATCGGTCAGCTTGCAACACGAAGCTCCGAAGCTTCTCAGGAAACACATAATCTCATTCAGAATTCCATCAACGCAGTCAGCCATGGTAACGCTATGACTCAGTCAGCTGTAGATGGCTTCACCGCTGCCGTTGAGCGTATTCGTGAATCCGGCGAGGCTGTTCGTGAGATGAGCAAGATGGTTGCCGGAAATATGGACGTTGTTCGCGAGGCAGAAAGTGGTCTCGAAAAGATTTCCAAAGTTGTTAAGGCTAATGCTGAGGTTGCAAAGCAGAGTAAGGAAGCTGCAGTAAGAATGGCAGATGAAACTGAAAAGCTTTACAACATGGTAGACAGATAATCAGTAAAAATATTGCCTGTCATTGTAGTATGTACAGTGACAGGCATTTTTTTGTTTATAATCTGACTTTATACTCAACTTCTAAGTACTTGTTATTGATCTGACATCCTTTTTTAGGTGGCAGGTCATAATAAATACCTTCTTTAAACGGCGTAATTTCGATGTCATAGTCTTCGGTATAGCCATAACGCTTCATGGCAATAACCCACTCCTCACCCTCTGAGAACCAGTCGGTAAGAAGCTTACCCTTGCTGGAAATTGTAGCTGTATCACCACCAAAATCCACGTGCAGGTACTTTTCATGTACATCGGTAAGGGCTTCCTTTTGAACACGAATCGTCTCTGCCTCTCCGTCCTCAGGAATTCTGATAATTTCGCAAGGCTCTGAGGTCAGTACATAAACGTTACCGTCCTCTTCCATGAGAGACTTGTCTGTAATATAAAGACTGTTGCCGAATATGTATGAATACTTGGCCTGATCTCTTGTAAGCACCACAATATCTTCGTAAGCTTCTTCCTCAAAATCAAAATAAACTTCTGCATTATCGTCTGCATAGAAGAAGTATCTCTCGCCGATTTTGCATAAGAGGGAAGCATTTGTGCTTAAAAGTGTGGTGTCTCCCATTTTTAGTCCGAAGGGAATAATTGCGGTTTCACTGCTCTTTACAGTAATGTCATGAATGAGAAAGGCCTGCTTTCCTTCCACGTTAATCTCAACTTCAAGACCGTCAATAGCCTTCATATTTCTCTTACGCTGATGATTATTGATGAACAGGAAGCCTGTTCCGCAGTCAGAATTGTATCTTACGCTGACTCTTGGAGTTTCCATATCCTCAGGGCTTTCAGGCTGTACATCAGGAAGATATACGTCGGCACCTGCCAGCTCCTCTGTAAAGGTATGAATCATATTGTGTATTTTTTTGAGGCGATGGTAGCTTTCCGCAACCTTACCGTTTTCTCTTATACAAGTACAGAAATCGTAGCACTTTCTGGGAAGGTCATTGTAATAGCCCGTTGCTTTGGACTCCTGAAGGTCTGAAAGCTTTCCGTCAGGATTTGTGCCGCCATGGTACATATAGTAGCCCAAAAGGTTGGCACCGGCACCCAGCATACATAAGGTCTGTGCTTCAATATCTTCGGGGAAGGGGTACGTTCTTCTGTGCTGTGTAACCTGAATACCTCCGCCCAACTCCGCTGTAAGGTACGGATTCTTTTCTTTTGAATAGAACTCTTTTCCGTCACCGGAAGCAAGGTCAGAACCCACATTAGCATCGTTATGGAAGGGAATAAAAAGGAAGTTTTCAGATGCGGGAAGCTCTTCTGTGCTGTTCGCCCATGGTGCATCAACATATCCGCTTAATACGGGAAGTGTTGTGCCCTCCAGGACAATTGCTCCGCCCCAGGCAGTTGCTGTGCAATAGGGAGTTTCAAAGCCTATATCAGCGGCCATTTTCTGAAGGGTAAGCATATGCTCAAAGCCCATCTCCTTTGTAGGTGCACCGCCTGCATGGCAATATTCGTTTTCAAGCTGAATACCGAGAACAGGGCCTCCGTCCTTTACCATAAGGTCACTTACCTGCCCATATATCTTTTCCCAGAATATTTTTACATATTCCAGATACAAAGGATCATTTGCTCTTGTTAAATGGCCCTTCACTTCTGAGCCTTTTACGGGGCCGAATCCATTATGACCGAGCTCGTTACAGAGCCAATCGGGGAAACCGCCGTTTCTGCATTCTCCATGGGCCCAAGGACCGATTCTGAGCCAGACGTTCATGCCCACCTTGCCGCATTCCTCAACAAAGGCTCTGAGGTCTCTTTGGCCGCTGAAATCAAACACGCCCTTCTCTTCCTCATGGTGAATCCAGAATATGTATGTGGCAACTATGTCCACACCGCCTGCCTTCATTTTCAGCAGTGCATCATGCCACTCATCTCTGTTGTATCTGCTGTAATGAAATTCACCCATTATGGGGATAATAGCCTGGTCATTCTTTGTAAGATACTTGTTGTTTACTCCGTACTTGTTACCTGCCTTGTCGCAGCCTCCCATGGGATGGGCAAGTAACGGTCTTTCTTTATCCATGTTTATTCTCATAAAACCTCAATCTGGCACATTTTCATAGCTGCCAAAGCATTATCATGGGACTCCGGGGTTACGCCTGCACAGCAGGATGAATCAACTGAAATCGGTATTTCGGGATAGATTGCTTTTAAGCCCAGTGCATTTGATATAACACAAATGTCCGTACACAGGCCGATAAGCTCGAACTCATCGCCCTTAATAAGGTCCGGAACCTGCTGTATATGCTTAGACCAATCATGTCCGAAGGTTACCTTGTTGATAACAATGTCATCCGGTAGAACCTCCAGCTCCTTCGCTATCTGCCAGCCTTCCGTTCCCTCAATACAATGTTCAACAGGAAGCTTATGTCCTTCCTGGGTTTCCAGATAGTTTTTCTGATGTGTGTCTCTTGTAAAAATAATCTGGGCACCTGCTTTTCTATATTCATCGATTTTTGCCTTAACCTTCGGAACTATGGCCACCGCCTCTTTAGTTCCAAGGCTGCCGTCAATAAAATCCTTCTGCATGTCTATAACAAACAAAGTTTTCATAGTTTTTCTCCCTTCGCATTAAAGAACATTATGACATACATGTATACTTTTGTAAATCTATTGCTCATTTCCTTCACAAGTAATATACTCTCTATAGTTATCCCAAAGGAGACATTTATGGAAACAAAAGAGAAAAAACCTTTATCTGCAATTCTTAAGGAATACGGCCTTATCACCGCTGCCATCGCCCTTCTTGATATCGGCGTTTACTTCTTTAAATTCACCAACAATTTTTCCTTCGGCGGAGTTACAGGTATCTCCATCGTGCTTGCCAGAGCATTCGGTGGTGTAGCTTCGAACTATAACCTTATTATCAACATGGCGCTCCTTGTGCTGGGCTTCATTTTCTTAGGTAAGAGCTTCGGCCTGAAGACAGTATATGCCAGCGTATTGAGCTCAGTTGTTATTTCTCTTATGGATAAATTCATAGGCTTATCCGAGCCCCTTACTCAGCAGCCTGTGCTGGAGCTGATTTTTGCCATACTCCTTCCCGCCCTTTCCGCTGCCATTCTTTTTAACATAAACGCATCCGGCGGCGGCACTGATATTATCGCAATGATAGTAAAAAAATACACCCACTTTTCTATTGGGTGGGCGTTGTTTTTCATAGATTTTATTATAGTTGTTATTTCCTGTTTCGTATTCGATATTCAGACAGGTCTTTTCTCCTTAACAGGACTTCTGGCTAAGACTCTTGTTATCGATGACGTTATTGAAAATATCAATAAATGTAAGTCCTTCACCATCGTGTGCGAAAATCCCGAGCCCATCTGTGATTATATAATCAATGAGCTTCACAGAAGCGCAACCACATACACAGCCAACGGTGCCTTTTCTCACCAGCCCAAAACCGTCATCATGACTGTTATGAAACGCGGCCAGGCCGTGCAGCTTCGTAAATTCGTAAAGGAGCACGAGCCCAGCAGCTTTATTACAATCTATAATTCCAGTGAGATTATCGGTAAGGGCTTCAGAGGATTGAACTAGCGAGTTTATACAATAAACTTATGCATATCAGCCTGAATCTTATCTGCAATTTCCATATTTGCCCCTGCTTCTTTGTTAAGCTGGTCCATATTCATGACAATTGCATTCAATGATTCTGCACTTGAGGAAACACCCTGAGCGTTATCATTTACGCCCTCATCGATATTCTTAACGGCAACGTTGATTTCCATCATTTGATTCTGAATTTCGTTACTTCTTCTCTTGAATTCAGTCATCATCTGACCAATCTTGTCCATTTCGTTCTTATATTTTTCACTTGTGGACAAGAGATTATCGTAACCATTATCAGCAGTCTTAATCATGAAATCCATCATCTCTTCCGAGCCCTTTGCCAGATCGTTTACAATTGCTGTAACTTCTGAGCCAATGAGCTTGATTTCTTCTGCAATCTGATTGGAGTTTGTGGCAAGTGTCTTGATTTCCTCTGCAACAACCGCAAAACCACGACCTGCATCACCTGCTCTTGCAGCCTCAATAGACGCGTTCAGAGCAAGGAGATTTGTCTGTCCTGCAATGCCGATAATGTTATCTGTAAGTTCTGTAATCTTGTTAATTTTCTTGCTTTCACTAATCTTATTTTCAAGATTGTTTCTCATTTCGCCGGTAGCTGCATGAGCCTCTTCCTTGGAAGCATTTGCCATATTGAACATTTTTTCTGCTCTCTTGGCAATATCATTTGCCTCGGTTGCATTTTTATCTGCTGTTGAAGCAATCTCCTTTACACTATCCAATGCCCCATCAATAGATGTACTGATAGTTGTAAGTGTTGAGCTGATTTCCTCTGTGGAGGAGCTCATTTCTTCCATAACAGCTGAAATATCAGAAACCTGATTTGTGGTGCTTGCAACGCTTGACTTGATTTCATGCGCTGAAACACCAAGCTGATTTGAGTTTTCTGTAGTTCCTTTTACAATATCTCTGATGAATAAGATGAACTTATTTACATTTCCTGCAATTACTTCCATCTCATCTCCACTGTTCACATCAAGAGTTTTTGTTAAGTCACCATTTCCGTTACCCAGCTCAACAATCTTGTTATTAAGCAGAACGAACTGCTTTTTCAAGGAACTCATAAACAGGAAAATAATAGCCAGACCAATCACGAGGTCGATCAGGCTCGCAATTAAGATAACAGACTTTGCCGATTTAAGTTCTTTCTGAACACTGGCCGTGCTTGTATCAACGCAAAGAATTCCGACAACCTTTTTATTTGAGTCATATATGGGTGAATATGCAGTAATGTGCGTACCATAATCATCTGTATACTCTTCACCCACACTGCTTTTTCCTCTGAGCGCTTCTCCGACAGCAGGCTGATAATCAAATTCGTCGCCAATCGGCATTACATCTTCTCCTGCAACTGCAACCTGGAAGTATGCCTTATTTCCATCTGATGTTATAGAATATACAAACTCTACTCCTGCGCTATCGGCAAAGGAATGCATCAGATCGTTTATTGTTACAAACAGTTCTGAATCCTCCCGGCCCGGAGTCAGTGTATTAAGTTCGTCAGCCCAGCCGCGCTTTGTGATATCAGTACTTGTTACATTTGCCACCTCTAAAGCTGAACGTGTAACAAGGTCTTTGAGTGCTGCACTTTCCTTCGAATACACCATTCCGCCGATGATTCCGGTTGCTGCCAACAGCAGTACTAATACTACGATGGTAATTTTGGTAGTGATGCTGATTCTTCTTACTTTCATGATTAATGAATTCCTTTCCCGAAAAATATTGTCAGAATATTTTTACACATTTATGCTTGAAATATTACAGGCATTTTTGAGCCCCAACAACCACCCCGAAATCCTACCCTTTAGGGTAGGATTTCGGGGTGCCGAAGCAACTAATCCGACATCCTTTTTTGCACCTAAATTATAAAGTTCAACCAATAAACTGAAGGCTCCCATTGTTCTGAACCCCAGTGTTTAAGCGCCACCGGCGCCCGTAGCCATTTCTCGAAAGATTTTTAAATCACCTCAAATATTCATTTTGCTTTTTTCATAGAAGTGTTCTTTTTTTATATCAAATTCAATGAATTTATCAAAATTTAATGTACAATTCCTTCATTGCCTTTTTTACTGCGTCCACCCTGTTTTTTGCCTCTAGTTTTTTGTATATGTTTTTTGAGTGATATTTGACTGTATTAATGGAAACGTCAAGTTTTTCAGCTATTTCACCATTTGTATATCGCTCTACCATCAAAGAAAGAATCTCCGTTTCCTTATTGGTAAGTCCCAAGGCGTTTTTCTTTTCCTGATTAAGGTACTGTGGATAAAGTCCCAGCATTACTCTGGATAGTTCTTGAATATGTTTTGCGTATTTTATTAAGTCGGCTTTTTCCTCACTTATATGACTTGTAAGATAGTCAGTAAGCAAATCGTACATTCTTCTGCCTTCATCGGCCAGCAGCCTGTCGAACTGCCGTTGATGCGCAACTATCAGAGCCTTCTCCAGATACTCAAAGGCTTCTTCCATTTTGCTGTCCCCATAAAGAGCCAGTGCATACAGCATATAAAGCTCGCATAGCTGCATAATTCTGTCGTCCGCTTCAAGTATCGGTCTCATTATTTCCAGCATTGCAATCAGTGCCAGATATTTATTCTGTGCAAGATACACCCTTGCCTTGATAAACAGTCTGAAGCAGTCATCCAAAGTTATCTTTCCAAACTCATTTGGAGCATTGTCATTCATCCATTTATCCACAATTTTCCACTCATCATCATAAAGGGCACACCAGACAGCCAATGCCTCATAATTATCTATGAGTAATCTGTTTTTGGACAAGTAAACCCTGTTTTTCATACTGTTTACTATAGGATTAAGGGTTTCAACCTGCCCTGTAACAATCATAACGCACATTTGAATATATCGCGTTACAAACCACAGCTCCGCGTGCTTTTCCTCACCCAGAAGTGCCATGGCTCCGCTCACCTGAACCAATGCCTTATAGCAGTCATTTTTCTGGTATTGGCATTCGGCCAGAATGATTCTTGTAAGAATATCGGCCTCACGCTCGCCAAATATCTTAAGGCATGCTGTCAGCGCCTCCGGTTTTTTAAGAATTTCCCTGCCGTATTCCGTAAAATCATATAATCCATTGATTACGCTGGCACGGCTTCCCGTTATTCTTTTTTTGTCTTTCTTTCGGAAAAGATTGGTTAATCCTGCTTCAATGTTCATTACGATATCCTGCCAATTTTTTATTACAAGTATAATATCAAACCAGCCTGTTATTTTCCAGTATGCAACCATTTATATAGTCTATAACATTCTGCGCAGCAATCAGATTCATTTTGCGGAAGTTTTCTGAGGTAAAAGGTGCCGTATGTGGAGTGAGGATCGCGTTTTTACAGTCCTTTAACACAGAATCCGTACAGGGTTCAGAATCGAAAACATCGATTCCCGCTCCACGAATCTTTCCATTGTTCAGTGCCTCAGCCAGGGCCTTATCATCCATCACTTGGCCACGTGCGATATTGATAAAAACGCACTCTTTTTTCATTTTGGCAAACTCTTTTGCGCCAAACATTCTCTCCGTTTCCTTGGTCAGCGGAACATTCACGGAAATGTAATCGCTGGTGGAAATCAGTTCATCTAATGATACGCTTTTAGCACCGTATTCTGTCTCGTACTCTTCCTTCGGATGGCGGCAGTAATATATTACTTCCATGCCCATCGCCCTAGCTCTTACAGCGATTTCCTTGCCGATACCGCCAAATCCTACAAGCCCGATAGTGCGGCTCTTGGCTCCGTAAGACATTATTCTTGTCCAGTTTCCTTCATGCATGGCTGAATTCATGTCCACGATGTTTCTTGCAAAATACATCACGAACGCTATCACATGCTCCGCTACCGCTGCTTCAACCGCTCCGGCAGTACGTGTCACCGTTATTCCTGCTTCCCTGCAGGCTTCCAGGTCCACGGAATCATATCCAATCGATCTTTTTGAAAGCATTTTCAGATTCGGGCACGCATTGATAGTTGAAGCCTGCATAGGCTCCAGGCCGGTAATCACTATGTCAGCATCGCCTATGTACTCGGTCATCTGTTCCGGTGTGGTTCCTGTACCACATCCCGTATCACTTAAATCCACTACTTCCAGGCCGCTTTTTCTGAGTAATTCTACTGCTTCTGAATCATATTTGCTGTAATCACGTGCTGTAATAACTACTTTCATCGTTGCTCCCCAATGCCGGTCCGGCATCTTATTTTAGTATTTCTTTTACAAAATCCTTCATTCTTGAAAAAGCTTCTATAAGGCTCTCTTCGGATGAGGCGAAGGAAACTCTTATCTCGTTTACACAATGACTTCCAAGCCCTACTGCAGGCACTGTAGCCACATATTTTTCATTCAGCAGTCGTTTTGCGAATTCTTCGCCGTTAAGTCCTGTGGCGCTTACATCTATCATGATATAGAAGGCTCCTTCAGGAACAACATAGGACAAGCCGGGAATTTCGTCAAGAAGGGCGGTAATAAGGTTTCTTCTTTTTGCAAAGGTTTTAACCATCTGTGCTGTATCTTCCTTAACAGACTCGCTTCGCATCGCCCTTGCCAGGCCTGCCTGGGTGAAGGTAACCGATGATGTGGTACTGTATTGATGCACTTTCATCAAATTAGCATAAAATCTGCTGTCGCAGGCAATATATCCCATTCTCCATCCGGTCATGGCAAATATTTTTGAAAAGCCGCTTACCAGAAAGGTTCTTTCCTTCATTCCCGGAAATGAAGCTATGGAATGAAATTCTCCGTCATAAACAATATTACTGTATATTTCATCTGACAGAACCATCAGATTATTTTCTATTGCAATCTTGCAGAGTTGTTCAAGTTTCTCGTACTTATACACTGCTCCGGTCGGATTGTTGGGGTTATTCAGAACAATCATTTTAGTTCTGTCCGTTATTGCAGCCTTAACTGCCTCAATATCAATCTGGTACCCGTCATCTTTTGTAAGGGGAATCTCGACGGGTGTGGCACCGCACATTATCGCCAGCTGTCTATAGCTTACAAATGCCGGTGTAAAAATAATGACTTCGTCTCTCGGGTTAATCGTCGAAAGAAAAATATTATTCAACGCTTCTGCTCCGCCGTTGGTGGTAAGTATCTCTTTATCAGGATCGTACTCCGTCCCGGTTTCTTCCTTAATGCTTGCTGCAATCTCTTTTTTCAGTGGGAGATATCCTCTGTTTGAGCTGTAATGAGTCATATCCTCACGGAGTGCATCAATTGTTGCCTCCTTAATTGCCTTTGGAGTGTTAAAATCCGGCTCTCCGGCACTGAGGGATATTACCGGATATCCGGCAGCGGCCATGTCTCTGGCCTTTTCGATAACAATTCTTATTGAAGACATTTCAACGTTTTTCAGTCTGTCTGCACCGGAATATATGAAATAATCTTTCATAGTATGTACCTCCGAAAATGGGATTTTATTTTGGACGGATTATATACTTCGGATGTCACACTTGTAAAACTGTTATTTTCTGTATATACTACAGCTAAAATACTGTGATGTGAGGCAAGCCATATGAACTTTTCAAATATAGAATATTTTCTGGCAACGGAAAAGGAGCGAAATATAACACGTGCCGCAAATAAACTCCATATCACTCAACAAACCTTGAGTGCTCAGATTGCTGCATTGGAGAAAGAGGTCGGAAGTATCTTATTTGTCAGAAAATCTCCACTGGAATTAACCTATGCGGGTACTGTTTTCAAAAATTATGCCCTTAAAGCCATTAAGGAATATGAGGCTCTGAATCAGGAGCTCTCCGATGTAAAAAACGAGCAGAGCGGAATACTTCGCATTGGCATAGGACTTACCAGGGGGCGTGTTATTTTGCCCGATATCATAAGCACATTTCATAAGGAATATCCGTTGATTCAGACACATATACTTGAGGATTCCAATGAGAATATAAAGAAAATGCTGTTAGATGGTGAAATCGATTTGGCCTGTGCTTACTTTCCGGAAGTAATTCCGGGAGTTGAAATCATTCCCTTTTATAAGGAGGAGCTTCTTCTGTTGATTTCCAAGGAACTGCTTAAAACCAAGGGCATTAATGAAAGGCTGGAAGAGTTCGCGGATGTTCCCTTTCTGGTTACCAGCTCTGATGATATTGCCGGAAGAATCGGAGAAAAAATCCTTTCGGAAGTGGATTATAAGCCCATCATTCGCACTCGTTCCAAAAATATGGAGCTTCTTCTGGAACTGTGCGTAAAAGGTGAAGGTGCCTGCTTCTGCTCTGACAGCCTTTATCGAAACGTATTGTCAAAGGAAAAGCAAAAGAGCCTCCATATTCTGCAGTTTGATGGCCGAACCGTATTTGACATCTCTTTCGGCTATCTGCAAAGTGATTATCACAGAAAAGCCAACAGAGATTTCATCAGAATTGCTCAGAAGTTTGTGGGCTGAATCTGTCATTCATAAAATCCCAGAAATTATCAACGGCAGGATTGTAATTGTCCAGGTTCTCATTTTTCTTTCGAATCAAAGCGAGGTGAAGATCCACCTGTGGAGATACGATGTGGCGGTAGGAAAGGCCGGGATACTCGGACATAAGCGAAATGGCTGATGAAGGGATTACCGCAACTCCAAGGTCTACCTGAGCCATACTCAGAGCAGCCATGAGCAGCGAATATTCACATACTATGTTGGGCTCCAGACTGTTTTCTGCCATAGCAGCCAAAAGTGCCTGCTTGGCCGCTTTTCGGCTGGACACTATAAGTGGATACTGAGCCAGTTCTTTTATTTTCAGTGGCTTTTCTTTTTCTTTATTCAATACATTTTTATCACTGAAGGCAGCAAGATACGAGCCTGAATATATTCTGATACCATCAAAAAGCTCGTTATTATATGGTTCCAGAACAATTCCCACATCAAGCTTGTTGGCTATAAGTGAATTGCATATGTCCGATGACGTTGCTGCACTAAGGTGATACATCATTCTTGGATTCTTCTCGTGGAACAGTCTGATGGATTCGGGAAGCAACGATACGTAAGCAGCTTCTGCCGCACCGATATATATCGTTCCGCTTTTTCCGTTACTGATTTCTTTAATTTGGCGTCTTGTTTTGTCAATTGTCTCCGTAATGGATTTGGCGGAATCCAGCAGATACTTTCCTTCTTCCGTCAGGTGTATCCTTTGCTTATTTCTGTAAAAAAGAGATACTCCAAGATCCTCCTCCAACGCCTTCAGCTGTCTGGACAAGGGCGGCTGTGCAATATGCAGTTTCCTTGATGCAGTAGTTATATTCTCTTCTTCCGCTATAACAATAAAGTTTCTCAGTGCGTCTATATTCATACTCGCTCTCCTGTCAAAGATTGTTTCATTTTCCCACTTTAACGCATTACACTGCATATATACCACAACCCGCCTCAAATATGCAACTTAATATCAAAAATAGTATCAACTTGTCTTTTCATTGGTATTAGACAGATGAAAAAAGCGGTACTATAATGCACGCATCACAAAAACAGAAATGACAAGGGCGTCATACACCATCACCTGTGTATGATGCCCTTTGCTTTTCGGAAACGGAGTGAGCAATGATTAAACTGATCGATGTGAACAAAAGTTATGGAGATCTTCACGTTTTAAAAAACGTAAACATAGAAGTAAAGGAAGGTGAAAAATTAGTTATTATCGGCCCGTCCGGTTCAGGTAAATCGACAACAATACGATGCATGAATTTTCTGGAAAAGCCCACAAGCGGCGAGGTTTGGATAAACGGAGAGAGACTTACCGATAAAAACAAAACGAGACTTGTAAGAGATAACATAGGAATGGTTTTCCAGCAGTTCAATCTTTACCCCCATATGACCATCCTGAAAAATCTTACGATGGCCCCGGTACTTCACAGGCTTATGACTAAGGAAGAAGCACAGGAGGTGGCTTACCACTATCTTGATCTTGTAGGATTAAGAGCAAAAGCCGACGCTTATCCCAACATGTTATCCGGCGGCCAACAACAAAGAGTAGCAATAGCAAGAGCCCTTTGTATGAAGTCCAAGATACTTCTTTTTGACGAACCCACTTCAGCTCTCGACCCGGAAATGGTACAGGAAGTTCTTGATGTAATGATCAAGCTGTCCAAAGAGAATATCACCATGGTAACAGTTACTCACGAAATGGGGTTTGCACGAGAGGTTGCCGACCGAATCATCTTCATGGATGACGGAAGAATCCTTGAGGAGGGCACCCCAGACGAATTCTTCAATCATACGAAGAATGAACGAACCAAGGCATTCTTAAGTAAGATTTTATAACCTGAAAAAACCTATAACCGACCCAAAGGTTGTAGATTTTATATAGAAAAAAAGGAGCGACAAAAACATGAAAAAAACATTTTTAAGAATCATTTGTACATTATTGGCTGCAACACTCGTAATGTTCTCACTGGCAGGCTGCGGAGCCGAATCCAAGGACGCATCGGTTGAAAAAATTAAGAAAGCCGGAGTCCTTAAGGTCGGCGTAAAGGAAGCAACTCTCGGTTTTGGTTACTTAAATCCCGCTACAGGCGAGTATGAAGGTCTTGAAATCGATTTGGCAAAGAAAATGGCTGAGGACCTGGGCGTAAAGGTTGAATTCACCTCCGTTAACGCCTCCACACGAGGCCAGCTTCTTGATTCAGGCGAAATCGATATGGTAGCCGCTACGTTTACAATTACGGACGAAAGAAGATTATCCTACGATTTCTCAACTTCCTACTATACAGACTATGTATCCGTACTTGTAAGAAACGACTCCGGTATTGAGACTCTGGAAGATTTCGAAGGCAAGACAATCGCAGTTGTTACAGGTTCGGTTTCCAAGAAGAACGTTGAATCCAACACAAGCGCAAAAATCAATTTCGTTGAATATCCGGAGTACTCAGATTGTAAGCTTGCTGTAGCCTCAGGCACAGCAGACGGCTTTGCCGTAGATGTATCCGTTCTCTCCATTTGGGTTGACGACGATTGCCACATTATCAGCTCAAGATTTGCACCTCAGGATTACGGCGTTGCCACAAAGAAGGGCTGCGAATTTACAAAATATGTTGAAGAAAAGATTACAGGCTGGCTCTCAGACGGTACTATTGCAGGCCTTATTGACAAAAACGGCATAAAATAAACTTAAACTTTGATCGGAGGTATTTGCTATGACAGATGTATTTGCATTATGGAGATGGCAATATCTGTGGAATGACCGTATGGTCTTTATTAAAGGTCTTTGGACAACGATAATCATAGCAGCAGGCGGGCTTATGCTCGCCCTGCTACTGGGATTCACCTTCGGCCTAATGGCCACATCCCGGAATAAAATAGCCAAGTCCTTTGCCAGAGTATATCTGGAAATTTTCCGTAACATTCCATTAACCTTACAGGTTCTTTTTATATACTACTCCTTCATCTACAGCGGAGTTAAAATATCACCCACAATAGTGGGAATTATGGCGCTTGGCTTGTGTATCGGTGCTCTTATATCCGAGATTGTCAGAGGCGGTATCGAAGCCATTCCCAAGGGACAGTACGAAGCTACGGCCGCTCAGGGACTTACAACGCTTCAGACCATGAGAATCGTAGTACTTCCCCAAATGATAAAAATAATAATGCCGCCCCTGGCCACACAGCTGGCAGTTCTTGTTCTTAATACCTGCGTTCTTCAGATGATTGCAGGAAACGATTTGATGTATGTCACATCGAACTGGGTTGCCAACGGCACCTTAAGCTACGGTCCAGCCTATCTCGTGTGCGGACTCCTGTTCTTTGCCGTATGCTATCCTATAACAAGTATGGCAAGACGTCAGGAACGACTTCACCTTGGAACAAGAAGATAATCAGTTACATTAATTACGAAAGAGAGGGATTGGAAGATGAATATAAACATATTTGAAGAAATACGCCTGCTGGCCACATCCTACAATCTTGACTATATATTTAAAGGGCTTTTGCTCACCTTTGAACTTGCCTTCGGAATTCTCCTTGTCAGTTTCTTTTTGGGAGTATGTCTGGCTTTGCTTAAAACCTACGGCGGAAAAATACCCGAAAAGATTATTACCGTATACGTAGAAATTTTCAGAAACACCCCTATCCTTTTATGGATATTCATTTGTTTCATATTTATGCCCTTTAACAGTAAGCTGCTCCGGGCTTCTTCAGGTCTTTGCCTTGTCTCGGCCGCTGCCATATGCGAAATGGTCCGCGGAGGTTTGAACGCAATCCCCAAGGGGCAGCTTGAGGCTGGAAGATCACAGGGGCTGAACCTGATTCAGATTATCGTTATCATAATATTTCCCCAGGCCTTTAGAAGAATTATCCCCAACCTGATTAATCAGATGATTTCCGTGTTTAAGGATACATCCTTCCTCGGTCAAGTTTCCATCGCAGAATTTCTTTATTGCACAAAAAAAATAATGGCTACCGCCAACGTTTCCACAGGTCATGCCGTTATGCCCATGGACGTATTCATTATGTTCGGCTTTGCCGCATTGATTTACCTGGTAATTAACAGTATACTTTCTGCAATTGCCAGAACAGCACAGAAAAAATTGATTGCTCATTAAGGAGGGAATGTGATATGGGATCACAGAAGTATGCAATTACTATTACAAGACAGTTTGGCAGTCTCGGACGACCTATTGCCAGAAGATTGTCAGAAAGGCTCGGTATTGAATATTATGACAGAGATATCGTAGACGCTGTGGCTAAAAAAACCGGTTTTTCCGTATCGGAAATCAGCGATATGGAAGAAAGTGCCAAAAACGGTTTTATCAGTATGAAATTCCCTTTGGGCTCTTCAGGCACAACAGCAAAGCAAAATGAACTTTTTGCCGCTCAATCGCAGATTATTTCGGATATTGCAGACAAAGAAAGCTGCATTATCGTAGGCCGCTGCTCGGATTATGTTCTTCGCGGTCATGACAGGCTCATTAACATTTATATTTACGCCCCTTACGAGCAAAGAATGAAAAACTGCGTTGATACTCTTCATCTTTCTCCTCAGGAGGCAAAAAAGATGATCAGCGATGTCGATAAGGCAAGAGAATTGTATCATGTCAGATATGCAGGGTATTTGCCTCAGGATGAAAATCACAAGGACATACTTATAAACAGTGGTTTCTTAGGTGTTGAGGGAACTGCCGAAGTTCTTGAATACATGATAAGAAAGAAGCTGGACCTTGTAATAGACGAGGAATAATGTTATGTTTTTTAAAACAATGATATCGCTCCAATTGCAATTATTCTTATTGATTGCAATTGGATACTTATGCAAGAAAATAAAAATACTGACAAAAGAAGCACAGAAGTCTCTGTCTGATCTTCTGATTTACGTTATACTCCCCTGCAATATCATTGTTGGATTCACCAGTGGAATTGAAGTGTCAAAGGATTTGCTGACCTGCTGTGGTCTTGCACTGGTTATTTCTTTCGTCATTCAGCTGTTTAACACATATGTAACCAAACAGCTGTTTAGAGGATGGCCCAAGGAAAAGGCCGGTGTGGCAGCCTATGGTATGATTGTATCAAATTCCAGTTTTATCGGAATTCCTGTTATGGAGGTGCTCTATGGCCCTATAGGGGTTCTCTATACAGCCATCTTCCAGATTCCCATAAGATTCACCATGTGGTCTGCGGGACTGGCGCTATTCACCAACGTGGACAGGAAAACCACAATCAAAAAGGTTCTTCTCCATCCCTGCATCATTGCCTGTGCAATGGGATTTGTGATGATGGTTATGGAGTGGTCCTTTACCGGGGTTATTCAATCTACAATAACCTCCGTCAGTAAATGTACCGGCCCTGTGTCTATGCTGGTAATCGGAGCAATCCTTGGTGATATAAACCTGAAGACGCTGTTTGACAAGCATACTTTTTTCTTTTCTTTTATCAGACTGATTGCCTTTCCGGCTTTGGTATTTATAGTTCTCCATCTTCTTCACACAGACAGAGAGCTTATGGGTGTAGCTGTGCTTCTCACCGCTATGCCTGCAGGCAGTACTACTGCGATTCTCGCCCAGAAATACGGGGGTGACGCGGAATACGGTGCCTCACTGATATTTGTCAGCACACTGCTTTCAATAGTGACGCTGCCAATCTTCAGTTTCTTTATTTAAGGGAACTGACTTACAAATAAAAAAGGACAGGTGATATACATGGTAGTATATCTTAGTGAATTAATAGCTCCATCCGCAGTGGAAGAGCTGAAAAAACACGCAACAATAGTAGATAATTTCGATCATCCCGAAGAAATAGACGCAATGATTATAAGAAAGCAGCCTGTAACAAGGGAAGTTATCGAAAAAGCCACCAAACTTAAGGTTATCTCCAGACACGGTGTAGGCTGCGACATGATAGATTTGGAAGCCTGCAAGGAATATGGGGTTAAGGTTATTATTCAAGCAGGCGGCAATGCACAATCCGTGGCTGAACTTGCAGTTTCCTTTATGCTTGCCCTTGCACGTAAATTAAAGCTGGCCGATCAGGGACTACAAAAGGGACGTTTTAACGTGTTTGCGCCAAAGGAAACAATAGGTATGGACACCTTCGGAAAAACAGTGGCTCTGGTAGGCAGCGGACATATTTCCTCCAAGGTTGCGGCCATTATGAAAAACGGGTTCGGCTGCAGAATATTGGCCTACAGCCCTCATCTGACGCCTGAAAAGGCCGCAGCTATGGGTGCGGAATATTGTCCGGATTTGGACGAAATGCTGAAAGAGGCTGACTATATCAATATAAGCGTACCACTCACAGACTCTACCCGTCACATGTTCAATAAGGAACGCCTGTCACTTTTAAAGCCCACAGCAATTCTGGTGAACACTTCCAGAGGCGGAATCGTGGATGAGGATGCTCTGTATGAAATTTTAAGAGATGGAAAAATCTGGGGAGCTGCTTCGGATGTATTTACAATAGAACCTCCGGAAAAAGATAATCCTCTTCTTTCTTTAGACAACTTTATTGCCACACCTCACTTTGGAAGCTCCACTTATGAATGCATGGAAGAATGCGGCATGGTGGCAGTGAAAAATGTTTTTGCAAACGTATAATCGGTAAAAGGAATCGTAAAAGATTCCTTTTTTATATGAAAAATCTCGCCAAAACAATGGAAGCACTTGACCGGATAAAATAATTGAGTACAATTAATTCCATACAATTCAATGTGTTTTGTTTATATATTTTCCTAACAGGAGGTGCCAATATGGCAGATGTATTTGACGTAATCAAAACAAGAAGTTCCATCAGAGCTTATTCCTCAGAAAAGCTTACTGATGAGCAGGTAAAGACAATTATCGAGGCCGGACTTATGGCTCCCACAGCCATCAACAAGCAGGAGCTTCATTTTACCGCTATCGAGAATGACAGCGATATCGTAAAAGAAATTCAGAAGGATTTGAATCCCGATGCAAAGGTTCCTTTCCATTACGGATCTTCACATCTTTTTATTGTCAGTGGCAGTGATGACTTTGGCTGGACAACAATTGATGCCGGAATCGCTGTGGAAAACATGCATCTTTGTGCAGCAAATATGGGCCTCGGCAGCGTTATCATCGGTATGATTGCCGGCGTACTTACATGCGAAAAGAAGGCTTACTATAACGAAAAGCTTGCTATTCCCGAAGGCTACAGCTATAAGATTGCCCTGATTGCAGGTGTTCCCGCAGGAACAAAAGAGCCTCACACAATCGACTTTGAAAAGAACGCAACCATTCTCTGATACAGCGGATAAAAAAATGGTGCGATTCACCTAAAAGTGAGTCGCACCTGTTTTCATATTATCGTTCAACGTCTCTATTCCCAGCCGGATTCTCTGTTCCCTATCTTCCTTTTTCAGATACTCTTCCAATGGTATATCTTTACTGAGGCCGTCCTTTACATACGTGTATTTAAGCTCGTATTTGCCATCTTCTATAATCACCTTAACTCGAATCGACCACTGTGAGCGGTCTCCCGGGCGTTTCATTTCTACAACATAACCATCTATAATCTTTTGTGCTTTTTTCTTTTGCTCCTCGTCCTTATACTGCTCCATCGCCTGATACATTCCTATGATTACCGGGTCATCTTCAGGTTCTCTTGCAGCAGTCAGCGTACAGTTTACATTCACAATATACGCCTTTTGTGTGCCGTTCTTATATGGTTCAAGCACATGAACAAAATCGCTTACGTCTTCGCGGGGTGCAAATGCTTCCTGAACAATGGCTTCTATTTCTTTCATGCTTTCCAACAATAAATCGTACTCGTCTTCTTCCAAGGTTGACGTATCAAAGAGTTGTGTCGTATGTGACTCTTTTT
Source organism: Lachnospiraceae bacterium (assembly GCA_024403375.1). Taxonomy (GTDB): domain Bacteria; phylum Bacillota; class Clostridia; order Lachnospirales; family Lachnospiraceae; genus RGIG3528. Next base: position 3,428 of record JAKSRZ010000004.1, on the reverse strand, counting down.
GTGGAGACAAATAGAATGCTGCACCATCATCCGGGTGCACGTAAATAAAATCGTGGGATTTGCTCTTGTCAAAAATCAACTTTCCGTCATCAATTGTGAATTCAAAAATCCATGGCTCTTCTCGTGACATTCCTCTATCAAACAGTATAAGCCTGTCATTGTCCACGGTATACTCCCCAATTCCTATATAACTGCTTAACGATCCTTCGTAGTAACTAAAGGTGCCATCATTTTTTAGTGAGATAGTGAAGTTTGAGCCAAATCCTCCCTTTTCGTATATGTAAAGATCTGCGCCGTCCATAGTCTGCAGGATTATAGTTTGCTCCGATTCCGGGCCCGGAGTGGTAGTTGTTTCAACAGGCTGACTGATCTGAGGTGTTGGAGTTGCTTCAACCTGCACCACCGGCTTATCCACCGGATTTGTCATAAAACAGATTGCCACAACGACGCAGGCAACCAGTGCCAGGAGGATTATCCAGAAAGCGGGCTTTTTGTAGTTTATTATGTCGGTAATACGCTTCTTGACATTAGTTTCTCCAAAGGCCACAGGGCACGCTGTTATGCTTCGTTTTTTTATACTGCACTGAAGAAGTGCCGTCGAATATGCTCTGAGTTCTTCCTTTCCCATCCCTTTTATGACCTTCTCGTCACAGGCCGCCTCTATATCCCTGCAAAGGAATATATACGCCACCCAGAGAATCGGGTTGAACCAGTAAACAGAAAGCAAAAGAAATCCTATAGGCTTCCACAAATAGTCTCTTCGGCTTATATGAGCCTTTTCATGGGCAATTACATGCACCATTGTTTCTTCGTTCAGACCAAAAGGCAGGTATATCATCGGTCTGAACACTCCCAACACGAAGGGAGAGTTTATGCAATCACACTGGCGTATATTTTTATCCAAAGGTACTGAAGTTCTGACCTGAAATCTGAGTACGATGTAGCTCACAGCTGAATAAATAAGCATTGCCACCACGCCCACCAGCCACACAATTGCAAGGATAAACGTGATAATCTGCATAGGATTGGCACTTTCAACAGGATCCGGTCGCATCGTTTCCGCCAGGTAAACGTTGATTGGTCTGTCTATCAGTGTTATGCCGCTCTGTATCTGCGGTTCGGTGGCGTATATGATTCCTTCCGGAAGCGGAGTACTGCTTGGGACAAGACTCAACACACTTTCAATGGAAAATGGACAAATCAATCTGAAAGCCACGAGTCCCCAAAGGCCACAATGCAGCCATTTAGGAGCTTTTTTGAATACGAGCCTTATGATAAGAACTGCGAGAACAAGCCATGTAACCGTTATTCCCATATTTGCGATTTTCAAAAATAATGCATCCATAGGCTCACTACCTTTCAATAATACGGCGAATCTGCTCTATCTCCTCATCGGAAAGTTCCTGACGCTTTGCAAAGGCGGCAATAAAAGCAGGCAGAGAACCTTCGAATTTTTTCTCCATAAGCTCATCCAGCTCGCTCACCTGAGCCTCCTCCTTAGAAATCAAAGCACTCACAATAGTGTCCTCATTTTTAATGACGCCACGCTCACTTAATCGTTTTATAACCGTATAAGTCGTTGTTTTTGACCAATTCAGACGCTCCTTGCAAAGCTTAGCCAGCTCTGTACTCTTTATGGGTTCATTTTCCCACAAGATAAGACAAAATCTATATTCGCTTTCAAATATTTTAGGCTTTTCCATAATTCCCTCCAATAAAATGGTCTAACGCATTAGAACAAATGTATTCTAATCCATTAGACCAAAACTGTCAATACATATATATAAATGAGCCACTACCTACGATACAGTCTGATAGGGATATTACCGTAAGCATTAATAAATACATTAGCCATAATGTAGTCATCATAAACCTTTATACTACTGAAATTACTGAAGTTTTCGTATCTGTCCCTGTAATCATACATTCCGTCTGCCCCCAAAACCAGATTCACTCGCTTATACAAGTAAATCCACGAAGTTACAAAGTGGAGGTCATTACATATTGTCTAATGGCAAATAGCTTTACCATTGCCACCTAATCATTATACCTTTGACGTATTTCGTCCCAAATTGCTTCAAATAATGCCATGTTAAAACGTGAGGAATGCTTTTGAGTAACATCAACATACCTACCGTCATCTTCAAGGGAAACTACTCCATAATGAACACCTAGGGGAGTATAATAAGTGTCTCCATCCGTATAAGTGTTTTTCTCCACCAAAAGTATATATTCACAGCCCTCAACCATTTTTTCATATCCTGCTATATGATATACTGTCTCAAATTGCTCGTCGTAAACCTCATTTTCAAGAATTCGAATAACATCCCCATTTATTATAGACTCCGTATTATCTTTATAAATTTCCTTTACTATCACATATGAAAAAGTAAATCCAGAAACAAACTCTTTCCCATAACGACTGATAACCGGACATTCCTTATCACTTTTTATAACTTTTATAATAGCATCAGATGATTTTTCCATATCAGACAGATTATCGTAAGCTACTATTTTGGCTTCGACATCACGTCTAATAATAGTATCAACATTGAGCTTACCAATATTATTAGTTTTACCGCAACCTGTAAACATCGTTAAAATAACACACATAATCATAATAATATATTTCTTCATTCTATCGGTTCTCCCTAATACAAATAAGATATACCATCAATATCATCAGATAAAGGATACGGTTTGTTGTTAAACCCTACTGCACGCATAACAGAAATATATTCATACACCGCCTGACAATGATTGAGTCCAAGCGCATGTCCGACCTCATGAACAATCACTTCGTGTTGATTATTAGCCGACAAATTCTGGTATGAATGATATAGCGTTATTGTACAACGCTCACCACTTCCACGGACACAGGTTGCAAATGTTCCATTTGAAACATTTAAGTTTCCCCTTATGGTAATATTCCCATTAGTTGCAGTTTGGTAAAAGCTTACTTCAGGGCAATATGCCCCCCAGATTTCGACAAATGGTCCTATACTAGATATATATCCCGAGACACTCGTGTCAAGATAATAGCTTATACTAGAAGGGTTACTGAACACCCATTCACCCTTAGGTACAAATGCTTTCACCGGTACCTCTGCAATTATTAATAATCTAAGCACTATAAGCCAACACATAAAGCAGGCAATCATTAAGGGTTTTCTTCTTTTACTATCTTTCCATTTATATAAATCGTTAGTTATTTCTCTATACATAACGCCTCCGTAACAAAAGTTCTATGACTTAACATTTATCATAGGACTTTTGCAACATAAATTTTTAAATAATCAGTTTTGTGATGAACGCGTTTGTCAGATAATCCTTGCATTATCTCTTGTTATCTTCTCATCAGACGGCATCTGTAAACGGTATAATAAAACCAGCAGTTTTCGGCAGTGAAAAACCAGCAGTTTTTTGAG
>JAKSRZ010000039.1 GCA_024403375.1 Lachnospiraceae bacterium | reverse complement strand
AGGTTTGTGAGCTTGATGTCACCGGATGCTGCATCGATTTTAACTACATCAGTAAAGGTGATATCGCTGATAGAAACGTCTCCGGAAGCGGTATCCACATCGACGCTGTCAAGAAGTCCCTCGGGAATCATGATTCTCACCGGAGGAATTACATCCCAGTTGAAGCTGAAAAATGAAATGGAATTTAAGGTGTTTCTCTTGATGGTAAGTGTGCTTCCGGATTCTGAGAAGGAAAACATGGAGTCGTCCTTAAGGTCATTATATGTTACGTGGATAAACTCTCCGTCATAAGGGAGAATTTCTACATCCTCGGAAGCCATATTAAGGTCAAGCTTTTGGATTTTGCCTTTTGCATTGTATTCTTTTTCTACTGTTTCAAGGCTCTGCACCTTAAGGTTATTGGAAAGTGCTACGCCTCTTGTTTTATAGAGTCCTCCGATTAAGAAGAGGATTCCGCCTACAACAACCAATGCAACTGCTACGATTAATGCGATAAATTTTTTCATAATTATTTGTTTCTCCTTTTTTTATTTACAATGCCTTTCTTTGTGGACTTGATAATAGCCTTGAAAAGCAGGATGATACCTTTTGCGATGTAGAAGGCTGCATATCCGAAAAGGATTGCTAAGCCGGCACCGGCAATTGCAATTCCGAAAGTGGAAAGGGCAATGAGGCCGTGACCGCTGAACAGAAGCACGATGCTGAGAACGATGCCGGATATGAAGCAGGCAACGCCTGAAAGTGCACAGGCCCATATGCTGATATCTATTGCCCATAAAGTAATAACAAGTGCGAAGATGATTGCTAGAACGGTAACCAGCAGCGGAAACAGGATGGGGGCAGCAAGGATGGACAGGATGACTATAAGGACGGTAGTGCCTGTAGAAGACTTGGTTCCTTCGGATGTTCCTCTGTCTTTACCTGAATTCTTGATGATGGAAGCAAGGGGCATCTCTGCTTCAATCTGTTTCGCAATCTCATTGATGTCTCCGAGAGAAGCAACTGCCTCATCCTCGGTAGCACCGTCTTCAATTCTGTCCTCCACCATTTCTGACCAGTACCAGATGGAGCGATCAACTTCTTCTTTTGGATAAGCGTTCAATTTCTGACGCAATTCTTGTAAAAACTCTCTCTTAGTCATTTCCTTTTATCTCTCCTTCAATAAATGCATATATATCCATCATGGATTTCCACTCTTCAAGAAAAGCGGTAATTCGGTTACGTCCTGTTTCTGTGATTGAGTAGTACTTTCGAAGCCGACCGTTATGCTCCTGCGTATTAACAAGAACGGCGTTGCTTTCTTCCAGTCGTCGTAGAATCGGGTACAGTGTGGATTCTGAAATAGACATATATGGCTGGATATCCTTGATTATTTTGTATCCGTAAGACGGTTCTTTAAGAAGGGCCGTAAGGACGCAAATATCAAGAATGCCTCTTTTAAGTTGTACATCCATATTTTATCTCCTTTCCGATAGTGATTTATTACTGCTATGTGATACGTAATACTATGTGACACGTGGTATGACGGTGCATACTATACAACACATAGTATATCGTGTCAAGAGGTATTTTGAAAAAAAATAAAAAATGCACAAAACAGAATCTGCCTTGTGCATGAAATCATTGTCAGCTTATATATCAGATGTTTCAATAAAAACCGGATGTTCCTCATAATTTGTGTTTGGATAGTGGAGAGTGAGATATCTCTTTTTATCCAGTCCCGTGAATACCATTCCATGCCCACCGTTATCAGAATATATGGGCTGAGAACGGTGAATCCAGGGGCCTTCAATTTTACCGGAGGGGGAGTCTGCGGCTGCTTCAACATATCCCTTGTCTCCAAAGCTTGCCCAGAGAAGAGTCAGGGAATTGTCAGCATTACGTACGGTAAAGGGACCGTCTGTAACGTAGATTTCTTTACCCGGATAGCGTCTGTGGGAAATTGGACGAACCCAATCGCCGGCAGCAGAGGCATTGAAAAGGGTGAAAGGCTCACCAATGGCTCTTTTAAGATCGGAACTCATCATAATGGCACAGATTTCACCAACGAAAATATCCACCCATTCATGGCTGAAAACCATATAGGGAACACCATCGGAAGAGATACAAAGTGTACCATCCAGACAATTCCATTGAGGCGGTGTAATGGTTCCTTCGCTCCATGGAATGAAGGGCCCGAGAGGAGAGGCGGACCTTAAAACCTGTGTACCCTTTATATCCTCGGCAACAGTGTTGAAGGTAGCAAACATGTAAAAGGCGTTGTTATAAAGATGAACCTCAGGTGCCCAATAGTTTTTGTCATACTTAAAGCCATCAGGACGATGGAAGACTTCATAGGGGCCTTCCCACACTTCAAGATCTTTGCTGACATAACAGTCGAAGCCGTCTGCTTCGCCCCAACACGTTGCACTGCGAGTGCCGTACATGTAATATTTGCCCTCGTATACAAGAACAAAAGGGTCTCGTATGTTAATCTCAAGAGTTGAAAGCATTACAGAGTGGCCTCCATCATATCTTTAACCAGTGCGGAAACATCGTCCTTGGAGGCACGGCCCTTAATGAGAGGATCATTCATGAAGGCTTCGCATACAAGCTCACTGTCCTTGTTCCCTCCCAGAACAACCTTCATGATTCGCTCATGGTTTTCAACATGGGGAGTGATAAGGGCTTTCACATTTTCGGGAAGAGCACCGGCATATACAGGTCTGATGGCATCTCTTTCAAAAAGAGCATTGGTTTCAACGACTGCGGTTTCCGGCAGGTTGGGAATCTGATGAGCGAAGTTGGGGATGTTGACATTGGCGATTACACGGCCTAAGCCACAGATTGCCTTCATAAGAAGAACACCTTCCTCTCCGGTTTCTTCAGTAAGATTGATATCTTCCTCACCTCTTGCAAGACGACCTGCTCTTTCCAGACGTTCCTTAAGATCGTTCTTTCTCCAGGAAACTGTTGTAAGGCCGAACTTCCAATCACGTACCTGTTCAGGATTCTTTAAGTAATCGTTTCCGGGCATAAACTCAGCAAGGTGACGGTCACCGGCAGCGGCAATAAGTCCGAAGCGGCGGAAAAGGTCGAATTTGACTCTATGGGCACAGGCAAAGGTGGAGTTCATCCAGTTGGTGTCATTTTTGTCCAAACCTTCTTCGTAGTGCTCATCAATATACTTTTTGTAAACAGGGAACAAATCAGTTCCTTTGTAGGAAGCATAATCAAACCAGGTAAAGTGGTTTATGCCCAGTACATTTATTTTGATGTCGTCTTTTGTGACTTCTGCTTCACCAAGCTCGCGTTTAACTATCTCTGCAAGAACCTTCTGAGTGCCGAATACCTCATGGCAGCAGCCGAAGGCTTTTATTTCGGGGAATGTAGTGTAGAGAGCCTTTACACAGAGTGACATGGGGTTTGTATAGTTAATAACCCAGGCATCGGGACAATATTTTTTAATGTTCTCTGCAAATTCAATGAACATCGGAAGGGTGCGGAGGGCACGCATCATGCCGCCGGGGCCTGCAGTATCGCCTACGGACTGGTAAATACCGAGTCTTTCGGGCATATGTACGTCGATTTCCATTTCATCAAAGGTTTTGGGGAGAATGGAAATAATTACGAAGTCGGCACCGGTAAGCGCCTCTTCATAGGTATTGCTTACTGCATAGTTCCATTTGCCTACGGCATCGGGTCTTGAAGAAAGCCTGTTTCCGATGATTTTGTTATTTTCTGCGGCGTCCTTATCAATATCATAAAGTCTTACTGTGCCGGAAAGTTCCTTTTCCTTGGCAAGGTCTGTCATCAAGGTCCATGCCCAGCCTCTGGAGCCACCGCCGATATAAGCAATTGTGAGATTCTTTACATTAATATCTTTCATTTGGATTCTCCTTAGTAAAAGGGATTCTGTTTTTTACATTGCCGAAAAGGTCTGTTATGATTTTTTCGGATGCGTCTATACTAAAACGTTCTTTGCCGTCCACAAAGCCTGTGTTTTTGCCGTTTTCGTGCAGAAGCCTGTACTCAATATCATTATACACCTGTGTGTATTCACTGCAACTGTCTCCGAAACATCCCCAGTAAATTTCCTGCTTTTCGCGGTGAACTCCGTACATGCGTGAGATGTATTCAAGAACGGACAAAATAGCGGGGCCGTAAGTGGGGGTTCCTCCGCTGACATCATTGACGGAGGGAACTCCGGTGAAGGGGTCATATTGCTGAACAAAGTTCATTTCGGGATAAATGCTGTCAAAAAGCTTTTGGCCCAGTATGGGAATCAGCCAATCGTAACCATAGTTTTCAAGGGCACGAATTGCTCGCTGATATGTAAGGGCTTCACATTGACCGCTCCAGTTGTTGGTAGGAATATTTCTGAAAAGAGGGTCGTTGGCAGCTACAGATGGCAGGGGCATTTCGGTGAAAAATTCTTCCGGATTAAGAAGATGTTTTGCAACGAAAGTCCTGGCTTTCTCGCAGCTTATGCTTTTCCAGTACATGGCCTTCAGCGTATTGTGAGTGAGAACTTCCTGCATCTTATGATCTTTGTTTCGATCAAATAATGCACCGCGTGATTTGTCCCAAAGATAACTCTCCAGCTTTTTCCTGACGTCGTAGGCTTTTGCGGTCCATTTGACGTAGGATTCATGACAGTTGTTGATTTTGGAGATTTCGCAAAGGGTTGCGCGGGCCGAAAAGGACCAGCTCATAAGGTCGGAAGAAGCCATTGGAACAACATTGGAATCGGTGGGAGGCAGTTCCTCTTCCCAGGAATTTGGTGCATCGCCATAGCGCAAAGCTTCATCTTCGCCGGTATCATATTTGCAAAAGCTTTCAAGACAGCCATCATTGTCAGTATCTCGATATGACCAGAGCCATGCGTCGAATTTTTCCAACGTGGAGGCAAGGAGGTTAAGATAGTTCTTATCTTCGCCCATAAGGTAATACATATTGAGAGCAGGTGCAGGAAAGCAGAATCCCTGAAGCTTATTGAACTGAGGAACAGGGACACCGTCTATCAGTGCAATGCTGCCGGGCAGCCGTCCGTCGCTTCGGGCGTTTTCCATGAAAAGAAGCTGATTGTTAAGGGCAGCGGTAAGATTTCGTTTGGCATACATTTCACCACCCATAGGCTGGGTTTCCAGCCAGATTTTTTCATACCCCGCACCTTCCACAAGTACCTTTCGTCCCGCAAAGTTCCGAAGGTTACCGATGGCAAGCTCCTCTGCCTTATCGAAGAGCTTCTGCAGCTTCGCATCTTCTGTTTTGAAAAGTGTAGTATTCATCCTTTTAGTCCGCTGGTTCCGATACCTTCCACGAGATATCTGTTGAAGATAAGGAAAATGAGAAATACGGGTATAAGTGAAAGGGAGGACATGGCAAACATTGCACCATAGTCCGTGGTTGAGGCAGAGTCTGCAAAAAGTTTTATTGCAATAGATACAGTATACTGCTTCGGACGATTAAGGTAAAGTAATGGGCCCATATAATCGTCCCACTTCCAATAAAACTGGATAATAACAGTAGTGATGATGGAGGGCTTCAGAAGGGGAAAAATGATTCTTCCGAATATGCCATATTTGCTGCAACCATCAATTCGTGCTGCTTCGTCCAGTTCTCTGGGAATTCCCTTCATAAACTGCATCATCTGGTATATGAAAAAGGCCTGACCGCAAAAGTAGGGAAGGATAAGTGGAACATAAGTGCTTGTAAGGCCGAGACGATACCAGATGAGATAGGAAGGAATCATAATAACCTGTCCGGGTAACATCATAGTGGCAATCATACAGGAGAACCAAAGTCCTCTGCCCTTAAACTTAATACGAGAGAGGGCATAGGCCACAAAGGCTGAACTGAGCATTGTTCCAAGAGTGGCAATGGATGTAATGAAGGCAGAATTCATGAAGAAGGTTTTGAAGGATATTCCTGAAAAGCCTCTCCAGCCTGTTGAATAGTTAGTGCCCACAAAATCCTTGGGAATAAGGTTTAAGCCGCCGCGAAGAATTTCCGCGTTTCCCTTGAAGCTTCCGCTTATCATCCAAAGAACAGGATACACCATACAAAAGCCGAAAGCCAGAACAAAGAGATGATAAAGAAGGGTTGATATATGTTTTCTTGTTTTCATGACTTCCCTCCTACGAATCTGCTTCCGAGAATACCCAGAACTTGGATGATTTGAAAATTACAAGCGTGATGATACTCATAACCACAAGCATTACCCAGCTCATTGAGCAGGCATAACCCATGTTATTGTACTTGAAGGCCTGATTATATACGTATAAGGCATACATCATGGTGCCATTGTTCGGACCTCCCTGAGTAATGACAAAAGCCTGAGTAAAGGCCATGAAGGCAGAGATGGTCTGCATGATCAGGTTGTAAAGGATTATGGGGGACAGGCACGGGAGAGTTATTTTCAGGAACTTTTTCCAGCCGCCGGCACCATCAATCATAGCTGCTTCATAATAGCTTGTGGGGATTTCTTTAAGGCCTGCTGCGAAAATAATCATTGAAGAACCGAACTGCCACACGCTCATAAGAATGAGAGGAAAAAGAGCAAGCTTTTCATCGCCGAACCAGTTTATTGCTGAAAGGCCAAAACCATCCAGCACTGAGTTGATAAGACCTTTTCGGGCAAAAATCTGCTTCCATACCAGTGCAACAGCAATACTTCCTCCAACAAGAGAAGGAATGTAATAGAGAGATCTGTACAGCGTTACGGCTTTGCTTTTTCTTGTAAGCAGAAATGCAACAAAAAGGGCAAAGGCAAGCTTTAATGGTACGGAAATCAGAACGTATTTCAGTGTAATACCTAATGACTTAATGAAGATATCATCTGTGAAGAGCCTTGCAAAATTGCTTAATCCCACAAAGGAGGCCGACTTTGTGCCAAGAGAGTAATCCGTAAAGGAGTAATATAGCGAAGTCACCATGGGAACAAGCGAAAAGCACAGAAATCCAAAGATGAAGGGGAGGGCAAATACATAGCCCACAGTATTATCGTTGTAAATGAATTTTTTGAATTTATTCATGGTATTTCCCTTGATTGTTATAGAAATGGGGCGCCTTCACCTTTAATGTGAAGGTGCCCCTTAAGAAGATTAATTGTTTATTTGAAGATTGCTTCAGCTGCTTTATAGGTAAGGTCTGCGGCTTCAGCTGCTGTGATTTCTCCCTTTGCAACCTGCTGAATGTAGTTTCTGTAAAGGTCTACAACCTGATCCTGACCGGAGGGGCTTAATACGTTGATCTTATCGGGAGTCTTGAAGGTGCCGACAAGAGAAACATAATCGTACATAACCTGCTGTCCGGGTGTGGCATTTGCTGTAAGTGACTTTCTTACGTTGTCGTTAATGGGGATACCACGCTCGCCCTGAAGAACGTCGTTACATTCAGTGCTGTTCTGGAACCAGCTGATGAATTCTGCTGCAGCCTGCTTATGCTCGGAATCCTTGGATACGCAAAGCATCTGAGAGGACTGGATTACGGAACCGGAGTTGCCGTCCTTGGAAACTCTGGGAAGTGTGGCAAGAGCAAGAGTTCTGCCTTCCTTAGCACAAATATCATAGATTGTAGGGAACTGGTTAACGGCTACCCATGTCATACCTGCTTCGCCTGTTACAAGGAAGTCATTTTCAATGTTTGTGATTTCCATTTCTGCACCGGCATCGGGAGAAGCACCTTCTTTAATGAGGTCAGCTCTCATCTGGATGTAAGGAGCAAGCATCTGAGCATCCTTAAAGCCCATTCCTGTGAGCTCAAGATTGAAGAAACCATTTTCACCGAGAGCACCCTGCTGGCCGATGTATGTTGAACAGCCTGCAATGAACTCGGAGCTTGTGAAACCGGAAGAACCGAAGTGACCTGTGGCAGCTTTGATCTTTCTTGCTGCATCAGCGTAATCGTCCCATGTCCATGTATCTGTGGGAAGAGGAACGCCGGCTGCCTTAAACATGTCTACATCGTAAGCGATACCGTAAGTGTTAAGTCCGTTTGAGAGACCAATCTGATTTCCGTCTGTATCCTGAGTTATCTTAAGATATGCATCAGAAATATTTTTTGTATCTACCACACCGGACTTGATGAACTCGTTAAGGAAGTAAATTTTGTCCATATACTCGGGGAAGTTGCCGCCAAGCTGGAATACATCCCAGACCTGATCTGAAGCTACCAGAGTTTTAAGCTTTGTGAAGTAGTCATCAAAGGAATAGAATTCGTACTCAATCTTTACATTGGGATGTTCTTTTTCATACATCTCGATAACCTGTACAGTTCTGTCGTGTCTTGTCTGGGAGCCCCACCAAGCCATTCTGAGCACAATGTCTTCGGACTCCTCTTTCTTGCCACAGGAGGCAAGAGATAAAATCATAAGAGCAGCCAAAAATAAAGCAAATATTCTTTTTTTCATAATACACTTCTCCATATTGTTTATTTTTAAGTTTATGAAAGAAGCGGCCGTTTTCTTCAAAGCTTATGAATTCATAATAGAACGTGATTTATATATTTTCTACCAAAATATTATGTAGTTTTTAGAAAAAATACATATATATTATCCTAAAATAATCGAAAAATTGTCGGAAAGACAAAAAAACAGTTATAAATTTTGGTAAAACGTTTTATTTGACTAAAAAATCTGTATATGCTATATTCTTAGCAGAGGTGATAAAAATGCTTACAGAAAAGAACAATACAGGAATATATGTTGAAAGAGCCATAAGGCAGCCGGGGTTTGACATGAACTACGATCATTTTCATACTTATTGTGAGCTGTTTTACTTAAAAACCGGCAGCTGTATATATAAGGTTAATGGCAAAGAATTTCCCATGAATGAGGGAGATATTTATATCGCGGCTCCCGGAGAAAATCACCGAACCTTTTATAATGGACCGGAACCTTGCGAAAGAACCGTAATATATTGTGACCTGCCAATATTGGGGCAGGAATACATAGATTCTCACGAAAATATTATGGGAAAGCTGGCCACCAGCGGAAAGGCTTTGGTAATTAAGAGAGGACGCGATTATATCGACAGAATTATTGACGATATGCTCGTGGAAAATAATGTGCCGGATGATTACTCCGTGGAGAACATGATTCTGATGTTCAAGCAGATACTGCTGTGGATTGAGCGCTGCGGCATTTTTATTTATGAATCAGTCGATAAGGAAAATGGTTTTGATGAAGACATTGAAAAGATAATGAGAATAGTGGCGGAAAGGTATTCGCAACCCCTGACCCTGGAAGCAGTGGCGGCGGAAGTGTCACTAAGCCCCACGTATCTTTCAAGAAAGTTCAAAAAGGTTACAGGAAAAACCTTCATTGATTATGTGAATTTTATCCGGCTGCGTCAGGCAATTCAGCGGCTTCTCACAACAGATGACTCAATAACGGAGATTGCACTGGCCTGTGGCTTTAACTCCAGCAATTATTTTAAGGATTGTTTCAAAAAGAACTATGGGGTATCGCCAAGAACCTATAGAAGTCAGTCTTTGAATCATTCGTTTTTTGATGAATAAAAAAATATAGAAATTAGTTGAAAAAGTATTATAATGGGGGAAAAGAATTAAAATCCGGAGGAGAAAAAGTGGCAAATTTTACAAGTAAGGCCATAAAAGAGGCAACAATTGAACTTCTGGAGGAGAGACCTCTCAGTGAAATAACTGTTAAAGACATAGTCGAAAAATGTGGAATCAATCGTAATTCCTTTTATTATCACTATTCTGACTTGCCTTCACTGATTGACGAAATGATAGAAGAGTGTGCTCAGGGGATAATTGACAAATACCCTACTGTTGATTCTATAGGGGAATTCTTTGATGCGATAACCGGATTTGCGGCCCGGAACAAAAGGGCTGTAATGCACATTTTTAAGTCGGTCAATCGAGAAGAGTTTGAAGGGCATCTTATGAGAATAAGTGAATACTTCGTGCGTAATGCGATTGAGAACCTTGTGAAAAGCGAAAATCTCAGTATTCCTGAAGACAATATGAATCTTATGGTAGGATATCATAAATGCGTATGCTTCGGGCTTATCATTGAATGGCTCAATAATGGAATGAGCGAAGAACTGGCAAAGAATATGAAGAAGGTTCTTTCTCTCGGAAAAGAGCTTATTGAGGAGCTTGCTGCCAAATTGCAGCCAAAAGGGTGAAAATCAGACATTTGAACGGATTTGCACAAATTTCAGGCAGTGACCCTGTCGGTGTTGTATTTTTATACACCGTCGGGTGTCCTGTCTTTTTTTTATGCATTATTGCACGCGAGCCTGTTTTTGGGACATTCGTGGGGTTTCGTCCGTGGAAAAGAGTTATTGCACCGAATATAATCACAATCATCAAAGAGAAAGTAATTCGAAATCAAAAAGGTTTCGGGTAAGGAGGATAAAATGAAATCACGTTCAGCAACACCTATCAGGATTGCAAAGGGCAGTTACATCGGAGTATCAATACTTCTCTGCATAGCCGGAATCACAATGATGTGTCTTCCTAATTTGTCAGTAAATGTAATCGGAACACTGTTCGGAATATTGATGATCGGCTTAGGAACAGTTAAGCTTCTGGGGTTCTTCTCAAGAGACCTGTTCAGACTGGCATTCCAATATGATCTGCAGTTTGGAATTCTCCTCATTCTGTTCGGGGCGGTAATGCTTTTCAAAACCGAGAATGTAATGAATTTCCTTACGGTTGCTTTGGGAATGCTGATTACAGCCGATTGCCTTTTCAAATTGAAGACATCCATTGAGGCAAAACACTTCGGTATAAAGAACTGGTGGTTGACATTTGCTCTGGCGATTATAAACGGAGTGCTGGGAATTACGATAATGTTCTGGCCTCAAGGGGCGGTGACAACAATAACAATCATTCTCGGAGTGATGCTTCTTGCAGATGGAATACTTAATCTGTGTGTGGCCATCAGCATGATAAAAATAGTCAAACATCAGAAGGTTGATGTGATTAACGCAGAATATCGAGAGATATAAAGAAATAAGCAAAAGGTACTATTAGGAGGTTATTAAATGAAATTAGCAAATGCGATTGTGAAGAATCGCAAAATCATTCTTATCATCACGTTGGTATTGTTAATACCATCAATACTTGGAATCGTAAAAACAAGAGTTAACTATGACATGCTGACATATCTTCCGTCAGATATGGAAACGGTTAAGGGACAGGATGAACTGCTGAAGGAGTTCAACAAGGGTGCTTTCACTTTCTTGATTTTTGAAAATATGTCCGACAAGGATGTGGCAAAGTTAAAAGGTGAAATCGAGAGCATTGACCATGTGGCAACGGTCCTCTGGTATGACTCTTTAGCGGATCTTTCCATACCGATGGAGCTTCTGCCCGCTAAGGTGTACAACGAATTTAATACCGATCACTCCACGATGATGGCAGTGTTCTTTGATACGGGCACCAGTGATGATCATACGATGGAGGCAGTAAGAGAAATCCGTAAGACTTGCGGAGAGCAATGCCTTGTATCAGGAATGACGGCTCTGGTTGTTGATCTTAAGGATCTGTGCGAAAAAGAGGAGCCTGTATACGTTGGACTGGCTGTAGCATTTGCACTTTGTGCAATGCTTCTGTTGCTTGACAGCTGGCTTATTCCCTTCGTGTTCCTTGCATCTATCGGAATTATGATAGTAATAAACCTTGGAACAAATTATTTCCTTGGAGAAGTATCATATATTACGAAAGCCCTTTCTGCAGTCCTTCAGCTGGCGGTGACAATGGACTACTCCATATTCCTCTGGCACAGCTACAACGAGCAGCGAACCAAGTACGATGAAAACAAAAAGGCCATGGCAGTGGCTATCCACGAAACTTTTGCATCTGTTCTGGGAAGCTCAATCACTACAGTAGCAGGCTTTATAGCTCTTTGCTTCATGTCATTTACACTTGGACGTGATCTTGGAATTGTAATGGCTAAGGGTGTTCTTCTGGGAGTAATCGGTTGTGTAACTGTTTTACCTGCACTTATTCTTTGGCTGGACAAGCCTTTGCAGAAAACAAAACATAAATCACTGATTCCGGATATGAAGAAATTCTCCAATGGAATTGTAAAGATTTTCCCCGCATTTCTTATACTTTTTGTATTACTGATTGCACCTGCATACAACGGTTACAGCAAGGCAAATAAGGAAGTTTACTACGATATGGGACAGTGCCTGCCTGAGGATATGAACTACGTAACATCAGTAAAGAAACTCAGGGATGATTATAACATTGCCAGCACACATATGATCCTCCTGAATGCAGACGTTCCTGCAAAGGATGTGCGTAACATGACCAAGGAGATGGAAGCGGTTGACGGTGTCAAATATGTGCTTGGAATGGAGTCTCTGGTGGGATCAAGAGTGCCTAAGGAGTTCATTCCGGAAGACGTAATGAAACTTGTTAAGAGCGAAAATTATCAGTTGCTGCTGATTAACTCAGAATATGTTGTGGCAAGTGACGCAGTAAATCAGCAGATTGAAACACTGATATCGATTATGAAAAAGTATGATCCTTCGGGCATGCTTATTGGTGAAGCTCCATGCATGAAGGATATGATAGAAACTACAGACCGTGACTTTAAGGTTGTAAACATTATTTCCATACTGGCCATATTCCTGATTATCTTCTTTGTAGAGAAGAGCTTGTCATTACCGGTAATCCTTATAGCGGTAATTGAACTCGGAATTTTCATTAATCTTGGAATGCCGCATTACCTGGGACAGAGCATGTCCTTTATAACACCGATCTGCATAAGTACCATTCAGTTGGGAGCAACAGTTGATTATGCAATTCTGATGACCACCAGATACAAAAATGAACGTATAGGCGGTGCTGAAAAGAAGAAAGCAGTTCATACAGCTTTACACACGTCCATTCCTTCAATTCTTGTTTCAGGTCTTGGACTTTTCGCCGCAACCTTCGGAGTCGCATTATATTCCGATATGGAAATCATTAGTTCAATGTGCCTGCTGATGGCGAGAGGAGCACTCATAAGCATGGTTCTGGTAATATTCATTCTTCCGGCAATGTTTATGCTTTGCGATAAAGTAATATGTAAAACAACTATTGGAATGAAGTAAAAGGAGAATAAAATCATGAAAAATATAACAAAAAGAAGTATCGCAGCAGGTCTTGGAGTGATACTTGCAGCAGGAACAATCGGAATAACAACATATGCAGATACTAAGGATAACAAAAAAGATGATGCTGTTACAGGTGTAACATCAATCCGGAACGATTCTGCTGAGCTTAGTGAGGTCGTTAAAGATGAGATGGTTTATGTTCTGACTGATGCACAGGGCAAGGTGGAAAAGACCATCGTAAGTGATTGGCTTAAAAATACTGCAGGAGCAGGCGACATTGCTGATACAACTGAGCTGGAAAAGGTTGAAAATGTCAAGGGCGAAGAGAACTTCGACATAAATGGAAATGCATTAACCTGGAAGGCAGATGGAGCTGATATTTATTATCAGGGATTATCCTCGAAGGAACTTCCCGTTTCCTTAAAGGTTACTTACACACTTGATGGCAAGGAAGTAAACGGAACTGAACTGGCCGGAGCAAACGGTCATCTGGTCATCAGATATGACTATGTAAACGGACAGTATGTAACAAAGGACGTGAACGGAAAGACAGAAAAAATCTACGTTCCCTATGCGTGCATTACCGGTCTTCTTATTGACACAGACAAAGCAGTAAACGTGGAAGTCAAGAACGGAAAGCTTATAAATGACGGAAATCGTTCAGCAATTGTAGGATATGCAGTTTCAGGACTTAAGGAAAATCTTGGAATTGATACGGAAGCTATTGAGGTTCCTTCATATGTGGAAATAAGTGCAGATGTTACAGACTTTGAAATGGGAAACTCTATTACTGTTGTAACCAATGAACTTTTCAATAACGTAGACGAAACTAAATTGGATTCTTTTGATGACTTAACAGGAGCGGCCGATGAGCTTAGTGGAGCAATGAAGCAGCTTATGGATGGAGCAGCACAGCTTGCCGATGGCCTGGGTGAACTCCTTGAGAAGACAGGTGCTCTCGTAACAGGAGCAGAGACCATGGCAGAAGGCTCAGAAAAGCTTAACGCAGGCGCTGCGGCACTGGCTGAAGGAACAGCTCAGTTAAATAGCGGTGCGGCAGATCTTTGTGCAGGCTCTGCAAAGCTGAAGGACGGAGCAACGACTCTTTCTGCAGGTGCAGCCACCCTTGATGCAGGTGCGGCAAACCTTTCTTCCGGTCTGGGCCAGCTTACAGCAGCAAATGATGTACTTAATGGTGGTGCACTTCAGGTATTCAACATGCTTCTTGAAACAGCAAATGGACAGCTTACAGCAACAGGCCTCGGACTTCCTTTATTAACAGTTGAAAATTATAGTGCAGTATTGGACGGTGGAATTGCAAAGCTTCAGCAGGTTAAGGACAACGCCAAGGCACCTGAGCAGGTGGCAGCGGCAACAGAGGGCATTGTCAGACTTACAACACTTAAGGCTTCTCTTGACAGCTACAACACATTCTACACAGGCGTGATTACATATACTGCAGGTGTTAATGAATGTGCGGAAGGAGCTAAAGCACTTTCCGCAGGAGCTAAAAATCTTTCTGCAGGAGCAGCAGACCTTGCAACAGGAACAACAGCTCTTTACGAGGGAACAGTTACTCTTGCGGCAGGTGCCGGTTCTGTAGATGAAGGAGCAAAGGCGTTGAGTGCCGGTATGAACGAATTAAACACAGGAGTAGCTGCTCTTAAGGAAAACATGCCTGCACTTACAGCAGGAGTTACAGC
Source organism: Lachnospiraceae bacterium (assembly GCA_024403375.1). Taxonomy (GTDB): domain Bacteria; phylum Bacillota; class Clostridia; order Lachnospirales; family Lachnospiraceae; genus RGIG3528. The sequence continues at coordinate 8,443 of JAKSRZ010000039.1, read as the reverse complement.
GCTTTCTGATGGTGCAACAGCACTTTCTGACGGGCTTAATGAATTCAATGAAAAGGGAATCAGCAAAATAACAGCATTGGCTGATGGAGATATTCAGACTGTAATCGAAAAAGTAAAGTCCACAATCGAAGTTTCCAAAGCATATAATAATTATTCAGGTCTTTCTGAAAACATGAACGGTCAGGTTAAATTCATATACAGAACAGACGCAATCAATAAGTAAAAAAATACAGCTCAGTTCAAACAAATGAACTGAGCTGTGTTTTTTTTACATAATTTCTTTAAGATAGCTTGTACCTGCAATGTCTCCGTCAACGCCGAGATACTCTAAGATTGTTTTTCCGGTATCAGCGAAGGTGGAACGTGTGTCGAGCTTTGTGCCGTCCTTAATCTTGTCACCGATAACGATTACTCCTACGTATTCACGGGAATGGTCGGTGGAAGGAGTGCCGGGATCGCAGCCGTGGTCCGCAGTAATGAAAAGCAGGTCGTCGGGACGAAGCTTTGCGGTGATTTCGGGAAGGCGGGAATCAAAGTAAGTAAGTGCCTTTGCGTAGCCCGGAACATCGTTTCTGTGGCCGTAAACCATGTCTGTGTCCACAAGGTTAATGAAGCAGAGTCCTTCGAAGTCTCTGTCCATCCAGGCAAGAGACTTGTTGATACCGTCCTCGTTGTTCTGAGTGCGGACAGTATCGGTAACACCGCTGCCTGCGAAGATATCATTGATCTTTCCTACTGCAAGAACATCCTTTCCTGCGTCCTTAAGGCAATTAAGCATTGTCTTCTTAGGGGGAACAAGAGAATAGTCATGGCGGCGGGGAGGTCTTGTGGAAGGCCATTGACCCTCGAACGGCGGAGCGATTACACGGCCTACGCCATATTTACCTACGCAGATTTCTCTTGCGATTTCGCAGTAGCGATAGAGCTCCTCGATAGGAACGACAGCCTCATGAGCAGCGATCTGGAAAACGGAGTCTGCAGAGGTATAAACGATAAGTGCACCTGTTTCGCATGCCTCCTTGCCGTAATCCTTAATGACTTCAGTGCCTGAATAGGGCTTGTTGCAAAGAACGGGTCTTCCTGTGCGTTTTGAGAATTCATCCAGAAGCTCCTGAGGGAAACCGTCAGGGAATGTGGGAAGTGGTTCCTCGGAAATGATTCCGGAAATCTCCCAGTGGCCGATTGTGGTATCTTTTCCCCTTGAAGCTTCAGCCATTCTCATAGCGGCAGAGTTCTTGAAGGTGGGAGCGTTGAAATCAAAGCCCTCGGGAATGTTGATTCCCTTTAAGTCCTCAATACCTTCAAGCTTGAACAGACCGTATCTTTCTGCATTGGGAAGAGAAAAGTTGGGGTCCTTTGAGCAGCTTCTCATTGTGTTGCTGCCTTCATCGCCATAGTCTGCAGCGTCAGGCATTTCTCCGATGCCGACACTGTCCAGAACGATTAAAAATACTCTTTTTGACATAATAATCCTCCTCTACATATATGTTGAATTAATTAAACTTGAACAACTTATTTGCTACCACATATCCTGCCTTGACAATATCCTGACCTAACGGAGTAACGGTCTTTGATCCCATACCAAGGAACGATGCACTTATATGATGATAAAGATGGCGGTTCTTTTTCTTCAGATGAGCCCACAGCTCCTTTTTCTTCTGTTGTGACTCTTCATCGCCGATTTTAATGAGAAATACAGAAGAGACGGTCATCATAATGCCAAGATATTTTGTCATATATATTCTCAGACGGCGGTTTTTAATTGACTGAAGATTGTAAAGGTCAATCATTATATAATTGACTTTAAGCTGCTGGTCTATACGTTTCATCATGTTGGTGTCACTTACGGACTGGTCGGAACGCCCGATAAAGTAACGGTACAGATTAACGTCCAGATAATACATAGTCTTTACGTAGGGCAGCGGTGCATATACAAAGATGTTGTCCACATAAAAGCAATGTTCGGGAAGCTGAAGTTTGCAATCGTGTAACAGCTTTGTGCGGTATATAACAGAGTGCATAAGAAGGTAACGGCCGGTTCTGAAGTGCCCAACCTCATCCCAGGTAAAAATAGTGTCCTTGGGGAAGGCACTGTATCTTATAACCTTTTTACGCTTTTCGCCCACCTTTTCGTAGACGTAATTGGAAATCAGCATATCAAGGGAGATACTGTTTGTTACCATCTGCCTAAGCACGTCCAGAGCCTTAAGAAAGGGCTCTTCCTTAAACCAGTCATCTGAGTCCAGTACCTTGAAATAAAGGCCGGTTGCGTTTGCAAGCCCTGTGTTTACAGCACTTCCATGACCTCCGTTTTCCTTATGAATGGCGTGGCATATGTGGGGATATTTTTCCTCATATTGTCTGGCAATCTCCAGAGTGTTGTCAGAGGAGCCATCGTCGATTATAAGAATCTCAACGTCGTTGCCGCCTACCAGGACGGATTCTATGGCGTGAGACATGTATGCAGCAGAATTGAAACATGGAATTGTAACTGTTAAGAGCTTCATAGTGCCTCCTTAGTCCATAAATTATTGTAAGGTGTTATGCTGTTTCGGCATGAATTGCAAAGTATAATTATATCATTCACATATTTCTTAATCAATAAAATTTGTGTTGTGTTTTATGGGTAAACCATTTACAATTATTCTCTGCAAAGGGGAATTAAAGTGAAAGTATTTATAAGAATATGTTGGCTCGTTATGTTATTTGCCGGTTCGGTGTTCTTCTTCGGCAATAAAATGACAGAGCGTTTATCAGATGAATATGTGAAAACGGTAAAGGCGGAGAGTGCCAGGTTGCCGCTTGTATTCCTTAAGAGCGATACTGTTACCACGGGGACTTTGTATGGTTACACTACAGAAGTAGAACCTTGTACTGTACGAGGAGAAGTGACTGTACTTGATGACAGTGATGTTATTCAGGTGATAATCGATGAGAGAGCAACCGACGTTAGAAAGCTGCTTTACTCGATTTTCGATACTGTCACCGGAGACAAGCTGGACGAGGGGCAGATCAGTGCCTTTGATGTGGACGGCGGAACAAAAACGGCAAGAATAAAGCCGGGAATTACCACCGAGCAGGGCAGAGAATATGCCTGCGAGCTTACACTTATAACAAGTGAAAGTAAACGCGTGCACTATTATTTCCGTTTTAAGAAGTATGACGACGCGTATCTGAAAGAGAAAGTCAATTATATGCTGACCTTTTCGGAGGCTTGCAGAAACAAAAATATTGATTACGTAATACCCTACCTTGAAAGTACATACAGAGGCGAAAGCTCAAATCACGCTCAGGTGGACATTCAGGACAGCTATGTTATGGTATGCTGGTCAGAACTTCAGCCGGTAGTTATTTCAGATATAAAGATATCAATTTCAGAGATTTACAAATATATTGCGGTGGGATCATTGAAATACATGGTTTCCATTGACAATTCCACCGGACGCGAAAACTATCTGGTTACTGAGAAATTCAGAATAAACCTCGGGCCGGATCATGCATATCTTCTTAACTATGACAGAGAACTGGAGGCTCAGTTTGATCCTGAACTCATGAGCCTTACCCAGGCCCAGCTGAAGATTGGCGTTACCAATAATCCTGACGTGGAAACGCTCTGGACCAAGGATAAGAAGACACTGTTTTTCGTAAGGGACAACGTACTTTGGAAGTATAATCTTACGGAAAATACCATGTCCAAGGTGATTTCCATGAGACAGGGCTATGCAACGGCATCAGAGGTTTGTGATGACAACACAATCCACCTGCTTAATATAGGAGAACAGTCCGGCCTTAATTTCATTGTCAAGGGATACATAAACTGCGGCGAATATGAAGGAAAAATCGGAGTTATTCTGTACAGATACTATATAGAAGAAAACCGACTTGAGGAATTGCTTTACATGCCGCTTTCAGAAACACCGGGACATGTGGAACATGAGGTTGGAGACTTTACATATCTTAATGAGAACGATGTGTTCTTCTTTATGGCCTACGACAGAATCTATTCCTATAATCTTACCACCGGCGAGTTCAAAGAAATTTCCGATGGCAAGGTTCAGGACGGCGTTGTTTTCTGTAAGGAACTGTCCTACGTGGCATGGCAGGAAAAAGGTGACCTGGAAAACATCTATCTGCTCTATCTGGAAAGCGGAAAAGAAGAATCGGTTCAGGTTGGAGAGGGCGAACTCATAAGGTTAATGGGTTCTATCGGAGACAAACTGATTACCGGTAACGGAAGCCTTACCGATGCTGCCTATTACATAGACGGAAGCGTTTATTATCCTATTTCAAGATTACGCATTTTGGATTCATCTGAAAATGTGGTAAAGGAATATCACGAAGAAGGCTTTTACATAACCAAGGTTGAAGCCAGCGATACATCAATCCGCCTCACACGAGTGGTAAAAACGGATGCTTCGGGAAATGTCTACACGGAAGCTGAGGACGATTATATCCTTATATATGAGAACAGCGATAAACAGAGCTTCAACATAAGCACAAGAGTAACAAAGGATATGCTCACTGAGTACTATCTGACATTACCGAACGGAACAAAAGTTGAAAAGGTGCCGACAAACGGTGAACAGGCAAAGCTTACGGTTATAGGCGAGAACAAAACGCTGCGCCTTTCTGAACATGAGGATGCCGACCACTACGAAGTTTATTCCTTCGGAAAGATGATCGGAGTTACGGAAGACTTTACCGAGGCCATAAAGATGGCAGATACTGACAGTGCCGTGGGAACGGTGACAGTTAACGGAAAGGTTATGTGGGAAAGAGGAGTTCAGAATAAGAACGACGATCTTTCTGCCGAAACCCTGATGGGAGCAATTAATGCTTCAAGGGATGAAGTACTGAACATGAAATCCCTGAATCACGCAAAACTTCAGGAAATGTTCTACTTTATATATAAGGATATTCCGACCTACGCAATAAGAAATGACGGCTCCATAATCCTTATAACCGGATATGACAGCTCCCACGTTACATATCAGAGTATGGAAAACGGCAAGTCCTATACCGAGAGAACGGATAAACTGTCAGCAACACTTGAAAACAGCGGTAATATTTTCAGAGTTGATATCAAGTAAAAAAATATTGACTATTTGCCCATGGCGTGTTATACTCACACAGCTATGGAAGCGAATAGTCTTTTTTTTTGTGTGCGACGGCACCGGAAAAAAGGCGAGTCAACAAAATAATTACGGAGGTAGAAGTCGTGCGAGTAAAAATCACATTGGCATGTACAGAGTGCAAGCAGCGCAACTACAACATGACAAAAGACAAAAAAGAGCATCCTGACAGGATGGAAACAAAGAAGTACTGCAGATTCTGCAAGTCACACACATTACACAAAGAGACAAAATAAGTCGCTGATCGACGGAAAGGATTTACTATGGCAGAAGCAACTACTAAAGAAAAGGGTCGCTTTAAACAGTGGTGGAAGGGCTTAAAGGCTGAATTCAAGAAGATTGTATGGCCTGATAAAGAGTCCGTTGCCAAGCAGACTGCTGCCGTAATCGTTATCACCATTATCCTTGGTGCGATTGTCTCATTACTTGATTTTGGACTTAAGGAGCTCATCAAGCCCCTTTTCTGATTGGTAATGTGGAGGTAGCTATGGCAGAAGCTAAATGGTATATTGCTCATACCTATTCAGGATATGAGAATAAGGTAAAAGCCAACATTGAAATGACAGTCCAGAACCGCGAAATCGGGGACCAGATCCTTGAAGTGGCCGTACCGCTTGAAAAAGCAGTAGAGGTCAGAAACGGTGTTAAGAAAACTGTCGACAGAAAAATGTTTCCGGGATACGTATTTGTCCATATGGAAATGAATGATGAGACATGGTATGTCGTAAGAAACACAAGAGGCGTTACAGGCTTCGTAGGCCCGGGATCCAAACCCGTACCCCTTACAGAGGCTGAAGTAAAGAACATCGGTCTTGATAAGACACCCGGAGAAAAGATCAGCGAAGTTGAGCTTGACTTCAGGGTGGTCGATTCTGTTGTTATTCTCGAAGGTAACTGGGAAAATAAGACAGGTATCGTTAAGAAGATTGATGAACACAAGCAGACTGTTATCATCTCCATTGAGATGTTCGGTCGTGAAACGCCCGTAGAATTAAGCTTTACAGCCGTAAAGGCAGAAAAGTACTAAGCTTTCCGAATAGCCCTCGGAAGGCAGTGGGAGGAAAGACCATTGTGGTCGCACTCCGATAATACCACTTTTAGGAGGATACAAAAATGGCTAAAAAAATTGAAGGTTATATCAAGTTACAGATCCCTGCTGCTAAGGCAACACCGGCTCCTCCGGTTGGTCCTGCACTTGGTCAGCACGGTGTAAACATTCCTCAGTTCACAAAGGAATTCAATGCAAGAACAGCAGATCAGGCCGGCATGATTATCCCTGTAGTTATTACAGTATATGCTGACAGAAGCTTCACTTTCATCACAAAGACACCCCCTGCTGCAGTTCTTCTTAAGAAGGCTTGCAACCTTGAATCAGCTTCCGGTAAGCCCAACAAGCAGAAGGTAGCTAAGATCAAGAAGAGCGAAGTTGAGAAGATCGCACAGCTCAAGATGCCCGACCTTAACGCAGGTTCCCTTGAAGCAGCTACCAGCATGATTGCAGGTACAGCAAGAAGCATGGGTATCGAGGTTATTGAAGGCTAAGAATTCTATTAAGACGTGGGAGGATATATCGGTCAGACCGATTCTCCGCGATTACCACCAGGAGGTTAAGAAATGAAAAGAGGAAAGAAATATATTGAGGCTACAAAGGCTTACGATAAGGCTCAGCTCTATGATACAGCTGAGGCAGTAGGCATTGTAAAGAAGAATGCAGTTGCAAAGTTTGATGAGACAATCGAGTGTCACGTAAGACTTGGCGTTGACGGACGTCATGCAGACCAGCAGGTTCGTGGTGCCGTTGTACTTCCTCACGGAACAGGTAAGACTGTACGTGTCCTTGTATTCGCTAAGGGCGACAAGGTAAATGAGGCAGAGGCAGCAGGTGCTGATTACGTTGGTGGCGATGAGCTCATCCCTAAGATCCAGAATGATGGATGGCTTGACTTCGACGTAGTAGTTGCTACACCCGACATGATGGGCGTTGTTGGTCGTCTTGGTAAGGTTCTCGGACCTAAGGGCTTAATGCCTAACCCCAAGGCAGGCACAGTTACTATGAACGTAACTCAGGCAATTGCAGATATTAAAGCAGGTAAGGTTGAGTACAGACTTGATAAGGCTAACATCATCCATGTACCTGTTGGTAAGGCTTCCTTCACAGAGGAACAGCTCGCAGACAACTTCCAGACGCTTATGGGCGCAATCATCAAGGCTAAGCCCGCTACTTCCAAGGGAACATACCTCAGAAGCGTAACACTCACTTCTACAATGGGCCCCGGAGTAAAGATCAACGCTGCTAAGCTTCAGTAATAACTGAAGATTTAAGGGCAAGGGAAATCTTAGGATTTTCCGAAAAGATGGTTGACAAACCAATAAATATGATATAAAATGCACCGCGTGCCTTGTTTAATACAAGGTACGCAATGCATGATATATGCGCTTGATACAAAGTATTGAGCATTCCGAAGACAGCAGGTGGGGAAACCCGTAAGAGCATAAGCCGCCCGCCGAGGTAAGCATGAATAAAGTTTATTCAGACTGCTTTCCGTTCGGACAAAGCAGTTTTTCTTTTATAGACAATTCTATTACGGAAAAACCGCAAAAAAATCTAACAGGAGGTAATAGAAATGGCAAAAGTTGAAATCAAGGCACCTATCATTGATGAGATCAAGGCAGTTGTTGACAAGGCTACATCTTGCGTACTTGTTGACTACCGTGGACTTACCGTTGATCAGGACACAAAGCTTCGTAAAGAGCTTCGTGAGGCCGGCGTTGTTTACAAGGTATACAAGAACACATACCTTAAGCGCGCATTCGAGGGCACAGATTTCGCACAGCTTAACGGCGTTCTTGATGGACCTACAGCAGTAGCATTCGGTATTGACGATGCAACAGCTCCCGCAAGAATCATCGCTAAGTATGTAAAAGACATTCAGGCACTGGAATTCAAGGCCGGTGTAGTTGAGGGTACACTCTACGACGAGAAGGGCATTCAGGTTATCGCATCCATCCCTTCAAGAGATACACTCATCTCCAAGCTTCTTGGCAGCCTTCAGAGCCCCGTTACAAATCTTGCAAGAGTACTCAAGCAGATTGCGGAGAAGGATCAGCCTGCAGCTTAATCAGTTGTGCAGCATAACTGGTACATTATCAATTTGAAAATTTTCACAGGAGGAAAATTAAAATGACAACACAGGAATTTATCGATGCTATTAAGAGCATGACAGTATTAGAGTTAAACGATCTCGTAAAGGCTTGCGAGGAAGAGTTCGGCGTATCTGCAGCAGCAGGCGTTGTAGTTGCAGCAGCAGGTC
>JAKSRZ010000038.1 GCA_024403375.1 Lachnospiraceae bacterium | reverse complement strand
AACGATTCATATGGAGCGGCGTTCCCGGAACATGTTACAGGATAAATGCCTTTTGCATTTGGTTTTCCAAGAGGAACATAACGGTCTTCAAGATAGCCCTGTGCATTTGAACAGTCATTATGACCGAACTGAATAAAAAGATAATCGCCTTCTCTGATTTCCTTATCGATTCGTTCAAGTCTTCCCTCATCGATAAAACTTTTTGTGCTTCTGCCATTTATTGCATGATTATGAATTGTCACATTTTCATTAAAGAAAAGTGGCAGCATCTGTCCGATACCCGTTTCCGGATAGTAGCAATCCTTTTTCTGAGCGGCAGTTGAGTCACCGGCATAAAATATATATTTTCTTGATTCCATACTGTTTCCCTTTACAAAAATATGGGGCATATCCTGCCCCATATCAGAATTATTACATAATGTCTGTCATCTTAACGCCGTCCATGTCGTCAAATGCCTGATTTTCACCAACCATACCCCAGATAAATGTATAGTTTCTTGTGCCGCAGCCGGAGTGAATGGACCATGAAGGAGAAATAACAGCCTGCTCGTTTCTCATTACGATGTGACGTGTCTCTGTAGGCTCTCCCATGTAATGGAATACGCAATCATTTTCGCCCATTTCGAAATAGAGATAAACTTCCATTCTTCTGTCATGTGTATGGCAGGGCATTGTGTTCCATACGGAACCCTCTTCAAGGTGTGTCATGCCCATTACAAGCTGGCAGGATTCAACCTGTCCGGGAAGAATGTATTTGCAGATTGTTCTATGGTTTGCATCCTGAAGTGTACCAAGTTCAACCTTGTTTTCCTTCTTTACAATTACAACGCCCTTTTCCTTCTTGCCTTCGGGCTTAATAAGAACTGTAGGATATGTCTTGTGAGCAGGTGCAGAGTTGATATAGAACTTTGCAGGAGTCTTTCCGCTCTTTGAAGCGAAGGAAATATCCTTTGAACCCATACCGATGTACATACCTTCCTTGTAGCCAAGGACATACTCTTTTCCGTCAACAGTAATTGTACCTTCACCGCCGATGTTGATAACACCCATCTCACGTCTCTCAAGGAAATATTCTGCACGAAGTTCATCACCTGCAGTAAGAACAAGCTTCTTCTTAACGGGAACCGCAGAACCTGTAATGATTCTGTCGATGTGGCTGTAAACAAGCTTTATAGTGTCAGCCTGAAAAAGATCGTCAATAAGGAACTCCTCACGAAGTCTCTCTGTTGTGTAATGCTTCACGTCCTTAGGTGATGCTGCTGTACGTAATTCCATAATACATTCTCCTTTTCAAATAAAAAGTCTGTTTTAAGTATAACAACTCGCGTTGCCTAAAACAACGCGAGTTTTCTACGATTTTATGCAATTTTGAACACTATAAAATTATCTCTGTACTCTTCCTGATGCATCGCCGCCTGCAAGAGTCTCAACTTCCTTACGTGTAACGAGGTTGAAGTCTCCGGGAATTGTGTGCTTAAGAGCTGAAGCAGCTACGCCGTACTCAAGTGCATCCTTGAAATTCTTACCATCAACAAGACCGCAGATAACGCCTGCTGCGAAGGAATCGCCGCCGCCAACACGGTCTACGATAGGATGAAGGTTGTACTCCTTTGAATGATAGAATTCCTTTGTATCTCTGGAATACATGCAAGCTGACCAGCCGTTGTCAGAAGCGGAACGGCTTACACGAAGAGATGATACGCAATATTCGAAGTTATAATCTGCAACCATCTGCTCAAAGATTGACTTGTAGCCTGCGAGCTCAAGGTCACCGGAAGTAACATCTGTGTTGCCGGGCTTATATCCAAGAACGAGTTCAGCATCCTCTTCGTTACCGATGCAGACATCAACGTACTGCATAAGATTCTTCATAACCTTCTGAGCCTTCTCGGAGGACCAGAGTTTCTTTCTGAAGTTAAGGTCACAGGAAACCTTTACGCCATGCTTCTTTGCTGCCTTAAGAGCTTCTTCTGTAAGAACTGCAGCAGCATCGGATACAGCAGGTGTAATGCCTGTAAAGTGGAACCAGTCAGCACCCTCGAAGATTGCATCGAAATCAAAGTCAGAAGCAACTGCTGTGGAGATTGAGGAATGTGCTCTGTCGTAAACAACCTTGGAAGGACGAAGTGATGAGCCTGTCTCAAGGTAGTAAATACCAAGTCTCTCACCGCAACGTGCAATGTGATCGCAATTTACATTGTACTTTCTGAGTGCGGCAATAGCACAGTCACCAAGTTCATTTGCAGGAAGTGCTGTTACATACTCAGCCTGATGTCCGTAGTTGGCAAGAGATACTGCTACGTTAGCTTCTCCGCCGCCGTAGTTGATATCGAACTCATCAGCCTGGATGAACTTCTCATTGTTAGGTGTGGAAAGTCTGAGCATGATCTCGCCCATTGTTATTACTTTTGCCATAGTTTTCTCCTTTTTAACGCTTTTCGCGTAAATATTATAATTAATTACAATGTAACACCATTCTTAAAGATTGCCATATCTCTATAGCCCATAACTTCGTGGCGGACCTTTTCTCCTGATGCAACTTTCAGCACATATTCAAAAAACTCGTCCGCTAATTTATCTTTATCTTCACCATCAACAAGCACACCACAGTTAAAATCAATCCAATTGTCCTTTTTACCTGCCAAAGGACTGTTGGTAGAAATCTTTACAGTGGGAACAGGTGAAGCAAAAGGTGTTCCTCTTCCTGTTGTGAAAAGAACTATCTGTGCTCCGCTTGCCGCCAGAGCGGTAGCCGCAACAAGATCATTTCCGGGAGCAGATAAAAGATTAAGTCCGCTTTTTTCAACTCTCTCTCCATACTCAAGAACGCCTGAAACCTTGGCGGAACCGGATTTCTGGGTACATCCAAGGGATTTGTCCTCCAAAGTGGAAATACCTCCCTTTTTGTTGCCCGGTGAGGGGTTCTCATATATGGTCTGATTGTTCTTTATAAAGTATTCCTTGAAATTATTAATCAACGCCACTGTTTTGTCAAACACTTCTTTTGATTCACATCGATTCATAAGAAGTGTCTCAGCACCAAACATTTCCGGAACTTCAGTAAGAATGGTGGTTCCTCCCTCTCCTATCAGCTTGTCGGAGAAAAGACCTACTGTGGGATTGGCAGTAATTCCGGAAAGACCGTCAGAGCCGCCGCATTTCATTCCGATAATCAGCTTGTCAGCAGAAACACCTTCTCTTTTGTCTTCAGAAATAATATCGATTAATTCTTCAATGATTTCAGAAGCTGCCGCAAGTTCATCCTCCACATCCTGGCACTGCAGGAAGCGAACACGCTCCGTGTCTACATCCCCAATGTATTTTTTCAGTACCTCGATGTTGGAATTTTCACAGCCAAGGCCAAGAACAAGCACCGCACCTGCATTGGGATGATTGATAAGGTCAGCAAGAATCGTTCTTGTGTTTTCCTGATCGTCTCCCATCTGGGAACATCCGTAAGGATGAGGAAACGCTACAATGTCCTCTGCATTTCCGTGTAATTTGGCTCTGTTTATTTCTGAAAGCTTTGTTGCAATTGAATTTACACAGCCTACTGTAGGCACAATCCAGATCTCATTTCTTACGCCTACTTTTCCGTTCTTTCGAACGTATCCTTGAAATACTGCATTTTTCTTCTGAACCGTTACAGGCTCAGGGCTTAATTCAGGGTGATATTCATACTCAAGCAGATCACCAAGATTCGTTTTGATGTTCTGAACATGAATATGACAGCCGGCGGCTACATCCGTAATAACGTGACCGATGGGATTACCGTACTTTATTACATTATCGCCCTCTTTAAGGTCGCATAATGTAACTTTATGGCCTCTCATTATATCTTCCTTAAGAACAACCGTTCCATTTGGGGATTCTATACGGCTTCCGGCGGTTAAATCCGTCAAAGCAACTGCCACATTATCTTTGTCGTTAATAATAATATATTCCATATTCGTTCCTTTCGGAATTATGCGAAATACTTTTCCAGAGTTGCCTTCATGCCTTCACTTCTGATTTCGGAAAGGTACTTGACAACAGCCTCTTCAACGCCATCAAGCTTTGAAAGATCCTGATCCCAGAACTTTTCGTTTGAAAGAACAGCATGTGCAAATTCTTTTGCATCTTTACCGGACTCATTTTTAAAGAAATCCAGCACAGCCGCATCATCAAGAATATTGTATTCAGCTCCGTCTCTGTGTCCTATAAGTGCCTTGTCCCTTATTTCAGAGCCGGTGTAAAAGACACAAAGTGAAGCAATCGAGAAGCAAAGGTGTTCAGGCACCTTATTAAATTTCTCGATGTAGCCAAGGAAGCTGGGCATGCATCTTGCTTTCCACTTGGAAACAGAGTTAAGTGAAATTGACAAAAGTGCGTGCTTAACGTAAGGATTATCAAAACGTGAAAATACAGCCTTTGCAAATTCCTTGCACTCTTCTTCAGGAAGTGTAAGTGTGGGAATAATTTCGTTATAAACAGTATTTTCAATAAAGCTTCTGATAAGCTTATTATTCATGCATTCAAGAACGATATCATTGCCTGCAAGGAAGCCTGCGAGAACGAAAGAGGTATGTGCACCATTAAGGATACGCACCTTTCTCTGCTTGTAGGGATGATGATCCTTCGTGAAAATAACAGGAAGGCCCGCCTTATCAAGCGGGAGCTCCTCTGAGATATCTTTATCGCTTTCAATTACCCAAAGGGCAAAGGGCTCAGCCGTTACGCATATTTCATCCTTATAGCCCCACTCGTTCCATAATTCCTCTGCCATATCACGAGGATATCCGGTAACTATTCTGTCAACCAGCGTCTGTGTGAATACACAAGCTTCATTAACCCAGTTAACAAATTCTTTCGGAAGATTCCAGTTGGCACACTGCTTAAGAACGCATTCCTTGAGATGCATACCATTGTCATCAATAAGTTCAACGGGAAGCATCACGAGTCCCTTTGTCATATCTCCGTTAAAATGTTCATATCGTGTGAATAAGAACTTTGTAAGTTTTCCGGGGAAAGTATTGGGCGGGCAAAGCTCAAATTTATCGTTTTCGTCATATACAATACCTGCCTCCGTAGTATTGGAAACTACAAAGCGAAGGCTTTCAAGCTTGGCTAAATCGTTGTATTTTTCGTACTCTTCGTAAGCACCTACAATGTCCTTAACAGAAGTGATGATTCTGTTCTGTACTTTAGCCTCTCCATTATCTATACCACGTAAAGAAACTGTGTAACGGCAGTCCTGAGCATGATATCTGTCCATGGTTCCAAACTCGATAGGCTTAATAAGTACGATGTCACCGCCGAACATTCCTTTTTCATTTGTAATATCTATCATATAATCCACAAAAGCACGAAGGAAGTTGCCTTCTCCGAATTGAACAACCTTAATGGGGCGTTCTTCATTCTTTGTCATATTCTTGTTTAAAAGATCCATTTTTCCCTCCACAAATAAGAATAGTCAAAAATCATGTCTGATTGTGATTATTTCTCGAATAATCAACGTTTTTTATGTAGTTCCGCGCCAAATGTAAGCGTTTACATTTCGAATTCTAATACTGTTTAAGTGGCTTGTCAACCCTTTTCGTATTTTGGCAATAATGTACAAATTACAACCCAAAACACAGCAATTTTTGAAATGTTTTCACTTGCACTCGTCTTTTTTTAGTAGTATAATCCCTTTTACGATGTAAGCGTTTACATTCCAATATTTCCAATATGTTTAACGTTTTACTGAAATCAATTAATCCTTTATATTTGAATGAGGCAATTAATGAATATTTACGATGTTTCTGAAAAATCAGGAGTATCTATTGCAACGGTCTCAAGAGTATTAAACGGAAGCCCTAATGTCTCTGAAGCCACAAAGAAAAAGGTTCTTTCCGTCATGGAAGAATTAGGTTATACCCCGAACGTTTTCGCCAGAGGTTTAGGACTTAACACAATGAACACCATCGGAATAATGTGTTCTGATTCATCAGACCCATTCCTGGCCAATGCAGTGTACTACCTGGAACAAAACCTGCGTAAAAACGGCTACGATGCTTTCCTTTGCTGCACAGGCTACGAGCTTGTTAATAAACAAAAGTACTTGCAGCTGCTTCTCGGAAAACGTGTAGACGCAGTTATACTTGTAGGTTCCAGCTTCCTGGAAGCTGACAATAACGGTAACAAATATATTATTGAAGCCGCTCACAAGGTTCCTGTGATGATTATAAACGGTTATCTTGCCCACCCCAACATTTATTGTACGGTGTGCGATGATTATCAGGCAACCTATGATGCAACAAACAATTTAATAAAAAGCGGAAGCAGAAACATTTTATACCTTTACTCTTCCAAATCTTATTCCGGTATCCAGAAGCTTAATGGTTATAAAGATGCCATAACCTCCAACAATCTTTCCTTAAAGGATTCCTTAATGGTATGTAATTCCGGCGACATTGAAACGATTACGGAAGTTCTGGACAAGCTTTACAAGAATGATTCCAAGTTTGATGCGATAATAACCAGTGAAGATCATCTTGCTGTCGGAGCTATCAAATTTGCCAAAAAGAACGGTATAAAGATTCCAAAAGATCTGCAGGTTATCGGCTATAACAATTCCATACTCTCCCACTGTACTGATCCTGAGATTTCCTCTGTTGATAATCACGTGGAAGCCCTCTCCATCGCTACAGTAACAAATCTCATGAGAGTTCTGGCAAAAGCCGATGTCCCTAATCGAACCACTTTATCCAATGATTTAATTAAGCGTGAAACCACACGTTTTTAACAGGAGGTATTTATGAAACAGTTTATGGATAAGGATTTTCTCCTTTCTACAGACACAGCAAAAACACTTTTCCATGATTATGCGGCAAAGATGCCTATCATCGATTATCATTGCCACATTAATCCTAAGGAAATTGCTGAGAACAGAAAATTCGATAACATCACTCAGGTATGGCTCGGCGGCGACCACTACAAATGGCGTCAGATGCGTTCCAACGGAGTTGAGGAAAAATACATTACAGGCGATGCTTCCGATTACGAAAAGTTCGTAAAATGGGCAGAGGTTCTTCAGAAGGCTATCGGAAATCCTCTCTATCATTGGTCTCATCTCGAGCTTCAGCGTTATTTTGATTTCAATAAGCCCCTTACTCCCGCTACTGCAAAGGAGTGCTGGGAAGTATGCAATGCCAAGCTTCAGACGCTTACAGTTCGCGACATTATTGAGCAGTCAAACGTTGATATAATCTGCACTACAGATGATCCCATCGATTCTCTTGAGTGGCATCGCATGATTAAGGCAGACACTTCCTTTAAGACACGTGTCCTTCCCGCATGGCGTCCCGACAAGGCAATGAACCTGGAAAAAGTTGATTATACTGATTACATTTCAAAGCTTGCAAATGTCAGCGGCGTTAAAATCGATTCCTTCAAGTCACTCATCGAAGCACTTAAGGTTCGTATGGATTTCTTTGCAGAAAACGGATGTTCCGTTTCCGATCATGCCCTTGAGTATGTAATGTATAAGGCTTCCACCGAAGAAGAAATTGAGAAGATTTTTGCTGACAGAATGGCAGGAAAAATGCCTTCCACTGAAGATGAGCTTAAGTTCAAAACAGCATTTATGAAGGCTGTAGGTCTTGAATATCACAGACGTAACTGGGTAATGCAGCTTCACTATGGCACAATCCGTGATAACAATAAGCTTATGTTCAGAAAACTTGGTCCCGATACCGGCTTCGATGCTATTAATACTCACGGCTCATCCGCAGAAATGGCAGCTTTCCTTAACTGTCTCGTAGAAACAGATCAGCTTCCCAAAACAATTATTTATTCACTTAATCCCGCAGATAACGCTGCTATCGGCACAGTTATGGGATGCTTCCAGGATTCCTCCGCTGTAGGTAAGGTTCAGCAGGGTTCCGCATGGTGGTTCAATGATAATAAGACCGGAATGATTGAGCAGATGACAAGCCTCGCAAATCTTGGCCTTCTCTCAAACTTTGTAGGAATGCTTACAGATTCCAGAAGCTTCCTCTCCTACACACGTCACGAGTACTTCCGCCGCATCCTTTGCGAAATGATCGGTAACTGGGTAGAAAATGGTGAATATCCTGCAGATTATGAATTCCTCGGCAAAATGGTTCAGGATATTTCCTACAACAATACAAACAGATATTTTGAGTTTTAAATAACACCAAAAAGGCGTGTAAAAAACGATTACTCGTTTCTCACACGCCTTTATTTTTTTAGCTCTCTCCGCTGGCCTCATCACTTTCAACATCCTTAAATGCAGGAAGTACAATGCCGGCGTCCGTCATAATCATTATCATCGGTCCTATACAAAGCCCTATGATAAACAATATGTCATTAATTGCATAGAACAGAAATAACTCTATTACAAGAAGAACGGCGATTAATATTGTTCTTCCGTAATATTTGATTCCTATTTTTCTTGCATTGGTAAAAGTATTCCATAAAGAATTTTCGTATCTTGCTTCCAACGGGAAAACATAAATCATATGCAATAACGTCACAAGGGCAACCACAATACCAATGATAAAGAAATAAATTGCAAAAGAATCATCATGCTCTGCTATTTTCAGTTCGAATAAGCCGAAATCCAGTATTCTCCCGCCTTCCTCTGCTGGGAAAGCCATAACAAAGTCTATGATACTTCCCAGAATCAGAATACCGAAAATAAATGTCAGAGCAATACCATGCTTTATATTCTCTGCATAAGCCTTCCAGAATGCTTTAATTACATGAGCATCTCTGGACTCATATATTTTTAGTGCCACATTAAAGGCAGCTGTGACGGAAACTCCGATTGTAATAACGGGAATGCATCCCACCAGAAAGCAAAGGTTCAGGATGAAAACATTTGCCAGCGTGGTCATAAAATCAGAGAATTTTCCGTCAAGCTTAAAGAAATCCTTCATTTACTTAACCTGACAGCTGAATCTGAGTGCAGCAGTTTCTTTACTGAACTTAAGGCAATCCTTGTATCCGTAAGCGTTACACTTCTTAATCATCTCATTCTTCAGATAATTGAATTCTCCCTCACTCTGAGCATAGATACACTTCCATGAGTACTGTGTAAGGCACTCTGTAACCTGCTTCCAGATTGTTGTAAGCTCAGCACTCTTATTTTCGGGAGTATAGCCCTTTGTGCTGGGAATTACATAATAATCTGTTGATTCAAAATATTCTGCTGTAGTATTAAAGCCTGTGAAATCAACCCAATCCTGCTGAATAGGAGTAAAGTTCTTTTCAAGCTGGGTCTTCCATGTATCCTTATCGTATGTCTCACCATGCTTTGAATCAAGATTTACGGCAGCTG
This sequence comes from Lachnospiraceae bacterium, assembly GCA_024403375.1. GTDB lineage: Bacteria > Bacillota > Clostridia > Lachnospirales > Lachnospiraceae > RGIG3528. The sequence continues at coordinate 14,233 of JAKSRZ010000038.1, read as the reverse complement.
AATCCCATGTGATGTTGTTGATCTGGATGCATCCGCTGTTAAAGTCAGATGAAAGTGCATATGACTTTCCTGTTTCAGGAGAAACATATGTCACACCTGTCATGTCATGCTTTGAATCTGCATTAGTCTGCTCACCAAGCTCTGTAAAATAGATGTATCCGTCACTGTCATAATCCCAGCAAAGGCCCTTAGGTCCATACAAGCTTGTCATTGCACCTTCAGGAGTTGCAAGCCAGTTGATAATCTGCATGCAAAGCTCAGGATACTTTGTATCTGCACCAATAGACCAGATTCTGCTTCCGCCGTAAGGGCTCATACCACCAACAAGTGTATGTGCATTCTTAGGGCAAAGTGAGTTCATTGCCTTGCCTGCATTAAGGTGCTCAAGTGTATTGTATCCGGAACGTCCTGCATAGTTGAATACTGAGAAAAGGATTCCGCCGTTAGCAAGCTTTTCTGCCATCTCATCATATGTCTGTGACATTGAGTCAGGGTCAATAAGTCCTGCTCTGTAGAGTCTGTTTGTCCACTCAAGCATCTGAAGATATGGAGAATTATCATCAAGTGCACCATAGAATTCGCCTGTTTTAGCGTTATAGTGACCAAGGCCTACGTCTCCGTCATATCCAAAATAGGTTGTTGCGATACACTTTACGTACATGCACATATCGCCGTCCCAATCGGGCCACATGGAAAGTGCGTAAGTGGGCTCTCCTGCTTCATCAGTAGGGCAAATTTCCTTCATCTTTACAAGGAGATCAAAAAGGTCGTCCATATCCTTTATTTCAGGATAGCCTAACTGCTTATAAAGATCCCATCTGATATCCCATGTATAGAAGAATGCTGAATGGGAATCTGCACTGGGAGCTACAGCGTGACCGAAGCCATAAATTGTAGAACCATCACCGGAAATCTCTCTGTTATTCTGAAGTGCATACTGCATATTCTTCCAGATATAAGGACCGTACTCCTCACAAAGTTTATCCTCTTCCCAATCGTAAAGGAGTCCAAGATTTACTGCGTTCTGATAATCCTCTCCGCTGCTTCCCCAGACTACGATATCGCCCAGATTGCCTGCCTCGACACGTGTCTCATAAGTTCCTTCGGATCTGGGAATGATATTAAGCTGCACACCGAATTTGTCCTCAAGAAGTGCAGCACTCCAACCGCCCTGAATTCCTGAATAGTTTGCAAGTTCAGAGTAAACGTCGATTGTAATAAGATCTTTTTTTGTGCTTTCGGTTTTACTTGTATTGCTACCTGAATCGGTTTTGTTTTCTGATGTTTCAGGTGAAGATGTGTTTCCCTGCTCCGGTTTTGCCTCCTTACCACAGGCACAAAGCGAAATTACCATTGCCAAAACCATTAATAAGCTTACTAATCTCTTTCTCATATTTTCCTCCCCAATTATTAGCCCTTTACTGCTCCGAGCATAATACCTTTAACAAAATATCTCTGCATAAAAGGATATACACAAAGAATCGGAATTACAGTAACCATTGAAATTGAATATTTGATAATCCTGTTACTGAGCATTCCTGCAGCAATTCTGTCTACCATGGCCGCATCAATTTCAGAAGAAATACTGGTTGCCTGGTTCAGATATATGTACAGTCTGTGCTGCAAGGTATATAACCCCGGATTAGAGTTCATAAGTAATAGTGAATCCTGAAAGGAGTTCCAGTTTCCTACTGCTCCGAAAATTGCAATCGTAGCAAGAATAGGTTTGGAAAGCGGCCAGATGATTTTTGTGAAAACCTGCATGGTCGTTGCTCCGTCCAGCAAAGCACTTTCTTCAAGCTCCTGTGAAATCGATTCAACATAAGTCTTTACAAGAATAATATTATAAGGAGCCACAATTCCGGGAATAATGTATGCCCAGAATGAGTTTGTAAGGCCCAGCATAAGCATATTCAGATACCAGGGAATCAGTCCTGCATTAAAGTACATAGTAATGACGATCATTCTGTACCAGAGCTTACGCTTCCACATATGCTGCTTCGTAACAATATAACCCGCAAATCCGGAAACGGCAACCATCAAAGCAGTTCCAAGAATTGTTCTTGATATAGTTACAATAAAGGATTTTCCCAGGTCGGAAATATTTAAGAGTGCTTTATAGTTACTTAAATGAATGCCCTTAGGAATAAATGTTATCATTCCCCTGTTAACAAGTTCATTATCTGAAATGGTGTTGATAAACAGATAGTAAAAGGGGAAAACGCATATAATCATAAATACAGCAAAGAGGAAAATATTGACCGCATTAAATATTCTGTCGCCTACAGTGCTTTTATAAATAATAAGTCCAAAGCTTGAATCTCTCTTTGTACTTTTCTTTTGTTTCTTTTCAGCCTTCATATTTCCTCCTTTCTTAAATTATGGATTCTCCACGAATAAGTTTTGATACATTATTGGCCACAAATAACAATGTGACGCTTATTAATGATTTTGCCATTGATACTACTGTAGACAAGGGTATCTGTCCACCACCGATACCGAGGTTATATACGTATAAGTCCAATACCTCAAGTGTATCTTTATTAATGGCATTAGAAAATACAAGGTACTGCTCCATACCATTTGAGAGAATATTGGCAATAGAGAGCATAAGCATTACACAATATGTAGGCACAAGCGCCGGCACCGTAATATGAACCATACGCTTAAATCTTCCTGCACCGTCAACCATGGCTGCCTCATAAAGGCTCTGGTCAACTCCGGAAATGGCAGCAATATAAACAATTGCACTCCATCCAAGTCCCTTCCATGTACCCCAAAGTAGCATCTTAAGCCATGAAAGGCTATCGTTCTGAAGATAGTTAGTATTGGCAGCAACTCCTGTAATCTGCTCTATAACATCGTTTACAAAACCTTCTGTTGAGAACAAGGAAAATGCGATGGCATAAACAAGAACCCAGGAAATAAAGTTAGGAATTGTGGTCAGAATCTGTACGGTTTTTCTGAAGCCCGTGCTTCGGATTTCCGAAAGGAAAATAGCGAATGCAATAGGGAACCAGCTCGTAAGAATTCCAAGGCCGGACATTGCCAAAGTATTTTTAAGAACTCTGAAAATATCGTTTCTTGTAACTTCACTTTCAAACAGGAACTTAAACCATTTGAATCCTACGAAAGTATCCATCGTAAGATCTGCTCCCGCTTTATAATCGAAAAATGCATATCTCCATCCCCAAAGAGGAAGATAAGAGAAAATAAACGCCACAAGAAGAATCGGAAGCATATATAAGAAAAGCTTGTATCTTTCAAGCATTTCCATCTTCTGCTCTTTCTCGCACTTCAGCTCGCCTATTAACAGAATAATAGAAAGAACAAGAATCGCTATGGCCAGCACAAGCATAAAGTAAAAACTGCCGTCCTCTGTTCTTATACCAAGCTTCTTTTCCTTTCCCGAAGCAATAAGTTCCGCCGTTACTCGTCCATAAGCTGTGTGAACGCCAAACATTCCGCCAAGCATTATTATTGCACCGGATATAGGGAAAATTATGCCTCGGATTCTCATTCTGTTATTACCCAAGGACATACATCCGCCTATGCAGCAGACAACTATTCCCAATATCAAGGCCATGCTGGAAAACTGAACAAGTCTGAATGTTCCCTCAGTAACCCATTCCTTGGTAAAGCCTTGTCCGATTTTCGATGTCAGATTTTCAAAAGAAACTGCTGCGGTAAAAATCGAACAGTATTTACTTATTTTATCTACAATTCTCCCGGGATTAAAACTTGGTAAAAACAGCGTCACTATAGAAAACAGTATCAAAGAACGCTGAAACCAGTAAATCACGTTAAACGGCTTCAATGGCCGTGAAAGTGTTGTTTTGGCTGAATTTTCCACTTTCTCCTCCTAAAAAACATTTCTCCCTGTGATTATATGTCAATCGATTAAATTGTTTTATGCTACAAATCCGATATGAAATAGCTTAAAATTTCGACACTTTGTACTTGTTTTTCTAATTCCGATATTATAAAATGTAAAAAATTCTAGGAGGCAGACCATGAGACACTTAATCAGTCCACAGGATCTTTCCGTAAAGGAACTCGAAGATCTTATCGTTCTTGCAAAAGACATCATTGCTAACCCCGAAAATTATTCAGAAAAATGCAAAGGCAAAAAACTTGCTACTTTATTTTATGAACCAAGCACACGTACCCGCTTAAGCTTTGAAGCTGCAATGCTTAATTTAGGCGGTAGTGTTCTTGGTTTTTCTTCTGCCGATTCTTCATCAGCAGCCAAGGGAGAAAGCGTAGCAGACACAATTCGCGTGATTTCAGCCTATGCAGATATATGTGCCATGAGACACCCCAAAGAAGGTGCTCCCCTTGTAGCATCAATGCACTCTTCCATTCCGGTAATCAATGCCGGTGACGGTGGACATAATCATCCCACCCAGACACTTACCGATCTCCTCACCATCAGCCAGCTTAAGGGCCGACTTGACCACCTGACCATAGGCTGTTGCGGCGACCTCAAATTCGGTCGTACCGTCCATTCTCTTATAAATGCGATGTCCCGCTATGAGGGTGTAAAATTTGTGCTGATTTCTCCCGAAGAATTAAAGATTCCCACATATCTTCGTACAGAAACCTTGGACGAAAATGGAATTGAATACAAGGAAGTAAGAAATCTCGAAGAAGTAATGCCTGAGCTGGATGTTTTATATATGACAAGAGTACAGCGTGAACGCTTCTTTAACGAAGAAGACTACATCCGCCTTAAGGATTCCTTCATTCTTGACAATTCAAAAATGAAATTAGGAAAACCTGATATGCTTGTTATGCACCCTCTTCCAAGAGTAAACGAGATTTCCACAGAAGTTGATAATGATCCGAGAGCTGTATACTTTAAGCAGGCCGAATACGGCGTTTATATCAGAATGGCACTTATTCTCACATTGCTTGAAGATGCAAAAAAATCTAAGGAGGCGTAAATATGCTTAACATCAGCGGACTTACAGAAGGTTATGTTCTGGACCATATTAAGGCAGGCGAATGCATGGATATCTACACCTATCTCGGTCTGGATAAGCTTGAAACCGAAGTTGCCCTTATTAAAAACGTAAAAAGCAGAAAAATGGGCATAAAAGATATTATTAAAATTGATGGAGCCTATGATCTTAATTTCAATATGCTGGGCTGTCTCGATCCCAACATCACAATTGATGTAATCAGAGACGGTAAAATTGTCGAGAAGAAAAAGCCCGATCTTCCCGAATATGTTGAAGGCATTATCAAGTGCAAAAATCCTCGTTGTATCACTACTATTGAGCAGGAACTTGTGCACAGATTCAAGCTTACAAACAAGGAAAAAGGTACCTACAGATGTGTTTATTGCGAACAGAGTTTCAAAAAACACTAATCTAATATTTTGTTTCTAAATAGTTAATAGAACAACCCGCAGACTACTGATATAATATAGTTTGCGGGCATTTTTTGTACCGGAAAGAGGGATTTCATGATTAACGAAAGCACAGTAAACAAGATTTTGAATTATCTTCTGGATAATATGTATTATGAACACGCGGAGGAGACTGCCTTGATAACCGGGCGCGACATTTTTTATATTGTCGAATCCGAAGGATACCGTCTGTTGTACTCTTGTGAGCACGAAGAATTTAAGCACATAAGAAAAGATTATAGCGATCGGAACGTTACATGTTACAAGGCACTTCACGGCCTCGATGCTCCATGTAAGGGCTGTTCAATGTATAATACCGAAAAGGGCTCTCTCGCTTCTTGGATTACCAATAACGATGAGGGTACAGATTTACGTCTTGTCAGAAGTCATATTACAAACGAAAGCGGTAAGGAAGTCTTCAATAATATCACCACCAACATGAGCGATATGGAAGAGGTCTTCCGTCACATGCAACGTATCAACGCCTCTCGTGAGCTTGTACTTCGTTGCATGGAAGCAGCTGAAGACACAGCTCTTTCTCCCAACGAAATATTTACAAAAATACTGAAAGCTATGGCCATATTTTATGGTGCCAGCTCTTGCTATTGTGCCTTTTACGATAGCGTTCCTGCTATATTTTCATATAGTGACGGTGTAGCAAAGCCTTTGGAGATTACCACCGAAAATTTCAGAGCCGAAACGCTTGATATTCTAAAAGCAAGAATGAAGCCTCACACTGTTTGCTTCGTAGATCGTATTGAATCCCTCAAAAGTCATTTTGCTGAAGACGATGATTTCGTCCTTGATTTTGATGTGGATCGCTTATTGCTGACTCCCATTTTCCATAATGACAATATTCTTGGTTATATAATTATTAACGACGTCCTTGTAAATAAACGAGACATTCCTATCCTCTCTGCGTTAACAGATATGATTGGTGCGATTCGTTCTGATATTTCACATAAAATAATTCAGGAACGTATTACAAACACCGATTCTCTGACCGGAGCATTGAATTTTGATGGTTTTAAGGCCGCAGCTGCAGCGCTTATCAAAAATAACCCTGCCGACAGTTTTGCACTTATGAGCGTAGATATCAGAGATTTCCGTAATATTAACGATTTCTTCGGCTATGAAACCGGTGATGATTTGCTGAAGTTCTGGGTAAATTACGAAAATCACCTCACGAAGGACGGAACGCTCTTCTGTAGAATTTCCGCTGATACCTTCTGTTTCTTCTTTCAGAACAAGGACGAAGAAGCCATTCTTGAACACTTCGAAAATACTCTGTCCGTAATGAAGGACTATGCTTCTGATTGCATTTCCGAAACATATATTCTGGAAATGACCGCGGGATGTTATTTCACTGAAGAAAACGATTCTCTTTCCCTTAATGAAATGTTTAATCGTTCTCATATGGCAAGAAATCGTTCTAAAAATTCCCCCGGTTCAAAGCTCATTTTCTATGACAAGGAAATGCATAACGAAATTCGATTTGCCAAGGAAATTGAGATTAAATTTTCTGAAGCAGTTGCCACAGAACGTGTTATTCCGTTCTTCCAGCCTCAGATGTGCCTTTCCGACAGGGCACAGGCTCAGAAAAGAATCCGTGCCGAAGCGCTTGCTCGTTGGATAAATCCCGATGGCACTGTTTTTGCCCGTCCCGACCAGTTTATTCCTATTCTGGAAAAGACAGGTCAGATTGCAAAGCTCGATCATTTTATTTTCAGAAACGTATGCAAAACCATCAGAGAACTAAAACGTAAGGGTGTCTCTTCAAGGATTTCAGTAAATGTCTCAAGAAACACAATGTTCAAGCCCGGCTTTACCGAATACTATGAAGCTATTCGTCAGGAATACAACATTTCCTATGAAGACATAATTCTGGAATTTACCGAAAGCATATCCGTTATCGACATGGAAAAGTTTTCATCAATTATAAACCGTCTCAGAAAGCTTGGCTTTGTATGTTCAATGGATGATTTTGGTTCAGACTACTCTTCACTTAATAATCTTCATCTGTTATACATGGATGAGCTGAAACTTGACCGTGCCTTCTTTACTACAGGCGATGATTCAGATCGAAGAATGGTTATAGTAGATAACACTCTTCAGCTTTCCCATGACTTAAAAATGGAATCCGTTGCAGAAGGAATAGAAACCGACGACATGATTTCCAGCTTGAAAAACGCAGGTTGTGACTACATTCAGGGTTACGTCTACGCAAAGCCCATGCCTAAAAACGAATTCATTGAGTTTGCTTTGAAGCTAAAACAATAAAAAGATGCCTTCATCACTGAAGGCATTTTTTTAATCTTCTTTCTTCTCTTCTTCCTCAACAACAGAATCTATTTTGTCTTTAAGGTCTTTCTTTTCCTTTTTTGTTGACGTAAATCGATCAAGGATATCAGGCACCATATCGCTAACCTTAGTAACAACGTCCTGATTCTTAACATTAACAAGCTTTGCATGTCCATCCTTTAACACTACAACGGAGCTGGGAGTAATCTTACCACCAAGTCCGCCGCCGCTACCGCCTGAATGTCCGCCCTGCTTTGCCCATGCACCGGCACCAACACCAAATGTTACATCCACAAGAGGAAGAATTATTGTTCCATCCTCGAACTTAACTGCCTCGCCTACAACAGTTTTTGTTGTAAGGAATCCATCCATTCCCTTAAAGAGGGCTTCTACAGTTGTATCGAATTTATTTTCTGCCATTTTCTTTCTCCTTCTTTTCCAGATGTTCCTCGTATATATCTACTTCAGTACAATGTATTATGTACTTGTATAGCTTTCTGAGTTCTTTATCAAAGTATACCAATGCCGCCAACAAAAGTACAGTAAAAACTACTATTTTTCCTTTTATTTTTATTTCTCCTTCCAACTCTTTTTCCGTAAAGTTGGGGCTGATTTTAAGTAATTCACCGGTTCGTCCGTACAACGCTCCAATAATTCCAAGAACTTTTCCGGTGGTTGATGGATCATCAAATCCAAAAGCCAGACGGCCTGATATTCTTCCATGGAAAATGTGTTTCAAAAGTTTAACAACACGCTTCCAATTTCTTTCAATTACATAGTGTTTTTTTTCAAAAGCTGCACTTATGTAATCCCGATTTACAAAGGCATTTCTTATTCTGCCTAAGAAAGTAAGCTCCTTTTTCTTCTTTTCTTTTTTCTTACGTTGTCGCTTTACTTTCCTGTTTTCGGGTTCCTTATGTTCAGATGCCTCTTCTGTTGGCTGCTCGCTTTCAGCCTCAGATGTCTCTTCTGTTTTTTCTTCAGCAACCGAATCTTCTTTTACATCAATAAGAGGCGTTTCTTTCTCCTGATTTTTATCCTGCTCCTCAGGTTCCTGTGTCTCCTCATTGGGAGTTTCCACAGCTTTGCCTTCCTTATCTTCTTTAGGAAAATGCAGAAATACCACTCGAATTCCGTGTGTTTCTCCGGACTTATCAAAATAAACGTTTATCGCTATAAGCTTAAGGAGCCAGGATATTTCTCCTTTTGCATATAGTTCATTATCGTTTTTAACTCCACGTACTTTATACCGAATCGGGACAAACAAAACAAGCCCTGCAATCAATAGTACAAGGCCTATTATACCTAAAAGAATAAACCCTATTATTTTAAGTATCTGAAGAAACACCATACTTCTGCTCTATAAGCTCCAGCAAAAGAGCTTCCGCCTTTTCTCTGCTTTTTGCAATAGCAAAAACCGTAGTTTCTCTTTTTTTGTAATACGAAAAAATGAGAAGTTTTGCCTCGAACATGTCAAAAACATTTGCCTCGTTTGTGGGGTTTGTTATAATCCAAACTCCCGGCGAAACTTTTCCATTTTCAAGTCTTCTCATTATTCTTGCCAGTTTTCTTTTTTTGACATCCTCCCCTACAAGAAGGTTTTCGTCAAATTTAATCATAACAATCTCTGATAAGATTAATCGAAATCTGTCTTTCTCCTGCGTCCGTACAAGAATCCAGGGCATTACGAACGTAATCCATAACTTCGGTACGGTTGGACATTGTGATAGGTAATTCTCTAAGAAGCTGTGCCATTACTGCTCTGTTCTTGAGTCGGTTACCACTCTTCAGGAGTTCAGTAAGATCATTTTCGAAGGTTGAACGAACCTGTTCAAGATAGTCATCTTCAGTCTTTTCGCCACTTTCAAGAAGATCCGCAAATGTACTTTCACCACATAAGCGTGATGTCATAAGCAATCTGTCAAAAGGAACCGAAAGCATTAAGCCTTCCACAATCTTCCCGTAATTATCTTTGATAACAAGGAGAACAGATTCCTCGTCATTTATCAGGCCATTAAGCTCTTCTATTCTTTCTTCTGTTCCGCCGAAAAGTGCCTCATAGTCCTTATTACCGGAAACCATTTCTTTAAGGAGATTTATGGGCTTAACAGAATTTTTCTCTGCCTCAGCAGTGAAATACTGTCTTGTAAGCAGAACCGAAAGAAGGGAATTGCTGATTTCCTGAAGATCTGTAAGTTCATCACTTAAATCCTCAGAAATACCTGCACTGAGTCTGAAGTCATCCTTCAGTTCGAAAAATTTTCTCTCATCAATAGATGAATAGTCTGCTGCTCTTAATTCATCCAGCATTTCTGTAACGTTTTTGTAGACATCATACTTCGGATCAACCTTGTACATGCCTGACGCCGAACGAAGCATATAATCAAAATTATCTATAGCTTTTTTATCAGATCCGCCATACAAGGAAAATGTATTGTTAACCATATCAACAATCTTATTCTTTGTAAGTCGAATAGGAAGGCAGCTCATTGTAGTTCTGATACGCTCATTTACCAGTGCGTTTTCGTCATCTGTACCGAAAATCCAACCAAGAATTTCTCTTGCCACATCATCGTTGGATGTTTCTTCGGGACTGACGCCCATAAATTTAGGCTCAAGTCGATTCAGAATATATTCGTAAATAATCAATTCATCCACGTAGCTTGTAACAGCTTCCATGCGATGCTTGATAGTCTCTCTTAAAACAATTGTTTCCTGAATAGCTGCTTTGTATTTTTCAGGATCGAATCCCGCTTCTGTAACTGTCTTTATTTTTGATACAAGTTCCTTGTACAAAGGCTTATTGAGTTCACTGAAATCGGTGCCATCCTCTTCGGATCTGTCCAACGTAAGTGAAAATGTCATTCCAAGATTGTATAATGCAAATTCTCCATATGTTGATGCCATATTGGAAATATATACCGGAATGTTTTCCTCAGGATTCTTACCTTTTCTTATTTCATTACCATAATGCTTGACTGATGCCATTATACCCTCATTTCATGCCGTAAGGCATTATATTCTTCTTACATGCTCATGCGTATACAGGTGATTATTACAATACTCATAATTACCATCACACTTGCTGCAGAACCTGAACTCCATATTGTCCCCATCAAGTTCTGTTGCTCCGCAAATCGCACATTTGTGCCGTGTTATCACGGTCTTTCCGTTATGAGTTGCTTCATGCCCCATGTTGGCTTTTGCCCACTGTACCTTTCTTCTGAAATCAGATCTTCTCTTAATTTCTCTTGGAGAAATCTTATTATACTGCCTTGTGGACAGGAAGAAAATAAATGCGTTAAGCATTGAAGCCACAATTATTACTGCCATATAATAACGCTTATCTATTACATAGTCAAAGGCATTAAATGCAATAATTACCGCATAAATAATACCAAGAACCTTTACCTTTATAGGAATAAAGAACATAAGCATTACGCGGTTTTCAGGGAAGGTAATCGCGTAAGCAAGGAAAATCGACATTGAAATATAGTATGTGGAAATTCCCTTAAACCAGAAGCAAGGGAACAGAACAACTGCACCGCTATATGGATTGATAATATCATATGGCTGGGTAAACAGCTGTTTTGCAGTATATATACCTTCAGCAAGTTCTTTACGAAATACAAAGTAAGCACCGCCATAAAGCACAAATGCACTTATTATTGTAAATAAAATACCTGAAAAAATGTATACATTGTATCTGAAATCGCCCCAGGTATTTTCAAGGTTTCTTCCGATTGAGTAGTAAAAATACAGCATAATAACCGTAAATATAGAGAACTGCTCAGGCGGAATTATCAGCCAGGAAACAAGACGCCATACTTGCCCATGAAGAATCAAATATGGATTCATACACATATATCCAACAAAATCAATATTCAGTATTCCGGACAATAATTCCAAAATAAAACCAATGCAGTAGCATATAATTAATATCAGCGATAGATTGCGAATAGCGTACTGTCCATATTTTCTTTCCAGTTTGAAAAGAAGCTTTCCCATAATTTATTCTTGTACCTCTTCTGTTCTGATTTTAGGAAACTTAGTAAAAATAAATATTGCAATACCGAGACAAATAAATCCTATAGGAAGCATACCATAGAATACAAGTTCCGGCTTCTCAAGATTCTCTTCCAAGGCCGATATTACAAGAGCCGAGCTGTTTACAACTGCATGCAGTAAAAACGATGGCCATACTGACTTGAATTTAGCTGCAATCACACCGAAAAGCAAACCGATTGCAAAGGCATATATTCCCTGAACAATTGTTCCGCTGGAGCCAAGTCCGCAAAGCACGTGCAGCGCTCCAAAAAGAAATGCCTGAATTATAATTGATGCTTTTACTGAAAAATAGTTTTCACACAGTTTTAGGGTAATGCCTCTGAAGAAAAGTTCTTCACCGAAAGGTGCAAGAATTCCAACAGCCATTATGTAATACCATGATGTTGAATCTATCAATGAATCTGTAAGGCTCGTATAGCTGTCTGTTACCGATTCAGGCAAGATGCTTAATACAAGTGTAAGAATCAAAGTCAACACAACCTGCAGGGCAATTCCTGCAACAAGTGCAAAAGGAATGGTTTTACCATTCATGGTTTTAGGACCTGCATCTTTCTTGCCATATGCGATAAAATACCATAACGCACCGCAAAGAATCATTGCAACCTCAGACGCTACTACTGTAACTCCTAAATATGTAGGATTTGTGGTCATTTCTTCTGCAAATTCATATAAGTCAAACGTTTTACCTGCTGCAACTGAATCCACAGTATATGCAATTGAAACTGCTATTTCAACAACGACAGACGCCACAATCTGGCATATGAAAGCCGCCAACATTGGAAGTATACTTAATAAAATACCCGCAACCGGGTTTCTTCTTTTAGTCATTTAAACTCCTTTTGTGCATATTACCCCTAATTATCCGTGAGATTATAACATGCCCTATATAGGCAAACAATAAAAAAAATATGAACTCTCGGCCATTCCGAGAGTTCATAACAAAATTGTAAGAATTCAGATTTTTTACTTAAGCACAATCTTAACAACTGAACATGCAGGCATTGTGAATTCAATACCCTTTCTCGTCTTCTTAACAGCTGTAAATTCCTTTTCAACAACATTCTCTTTCTCGTCAAATGTATTGAATGCACCCATATCAGCTGTAATTACTGTTGCTTCGATGTCTGTGAAGCTATAGTCTGTAATTGTAGCCTCAACTTTCTTCTTTGTATCTGCAGACTGGTTTGTAACTGTAATAACAAGTGAACCGTCAGCACGCTTGGAAACAGACTCGTAAAGATCATCAACCTTATCTGCCTTTGAACCAATCTTTGTCTTTTCAACGGAGCTCTGAACAAGTGTTGCATCCTGATGGTCAGCGTACATCTTGAATACATAGTATGTAGGTGTTTTAACCATCTTTGCACCTTCAGTAAGAATAACTGACTGAAGAACGTTTACAAGCTGTGCAATGTTTGCCATACGTACACGGTTGCAGTGCTTGTTAAAGATATTAAGTGTAGTACCTGCAACAATTGCATCTCTCATTGTATTCTGCTGATAAAGGAAGCCGGGATTTGTACCGGGTTCAACATCATACCATGTTCCCCACTCATCAAAGATAAGGCCGACTCTTCTGTTAGGGTCGTACTTGTCCATGATGGCAATGTGCTTATCAAGAAGCTCATCAGTAAAGTTCATGAGCTTAATTGTCTTGTAGTACTCATCTTTAGTGAAGCCTGTAGCTGCTCCCTTATGTGCCCAGTCAGGAACTGTATAGTAATGAAGTGAAAGACCGTCCATGTAATTTCCGGCAATCTTCATCACAACGTCTGTCCAGTTATAGTCTGCAGCATTTGCACCACAAGCAACCTTATAAATACGAGGCTTATCGGGATTCTTTGAATCAGGATAATGTCTTACATATGTCTGATAACGACGATACTCATTAGCATAGTACTCAGGAGTCATGTTACCGCCGCATCCCCAGTTTTCGTTACCTACACCAAAGAAATCTACTGTCCAAGGATCTTCGTTACCATTTGCTTTACGAAGGTCTGCCATGGGTGAAACGCCATCAAATGTCATGTATTCAACCCACTCACTCATTTCCTGAACTGTACCGGAACCGAGATTGCCGTTTATATATGTCCTACAGCCTAACTGCTTACAAAGTTCAAAGAACTCTTTTGTACCGAAGCTGTTGTCTTCAAGAACACCGCCCCAGTGAGTATTGATCATTTTCTTTCTTGTTTCCTTGGGGCCGATACCATCCTTCCAATGGTATTCGTCAGCAAAGCATCCACCCGGCCAGCGAAGTACGGGAATCTTCATTTCCTTTAATGCTTCAACAACATCCTTACGCATACCATTTACATTAGGTATCTCTTTATTGTTCTCACCAACATAAAGGCCCTCATAAATACAACGGCCCAAATGTTCAGAAAAATGTCCCTGAATCTCCTTATCGATTTTGCCAAGTTCAACGTTAGGGTTGATCTACCTCTTTGC
>JAKSRZ010000037.1 GCA_024403375.1 Lachnospiraceae bacterium | reverse complement strand
TGGTCAGGATATGCATGTTCGGGATGTGTCTTTTGTAGGCGAGGAAGTCGTAGTAAGAAGAGCCAAGGATAAGGAAAAGATCGTTACTCTTGATGAGAAGGAATTTGAGCTTACAGAGAACAATCTTGTAATCTGTGACAGCACAAAGCCTATTGCACTTGCAGGTATCATGGGCGGTCTTAATTCAGAGATTCGCGAAACCACAACAGGCGTAGTATTTGAGGCTGCTAAGTTTGCAAGAGATAACATTCGTAAGTCCTCCCGTGCTCTCGGCCAGTCTTCTGATTCTTCTCAGCGTTATAGCAAGGGCGTTGATGAGTACGCAACAGTTATGGCTATGAAACGAGCACTTCACCTTATTGAGGAGCTTGGATGCGGAGTAGTAACAAATGTGGGTGTTGAAGCCGGCCTTCACAATTCTCTTGAACCCAGAAAGCTTACTGCAAGCATCAAGAAGGTTAATGACGTTCTTGGTATCGAGGTACCTACAGCAGACATTGAGAGAATCCTTAAGAACCTGTACTTCGAGCCTGTAGTTAACGGCGATGAGCTTACAATCAGCATCCCTGCATTCCGTGAGGATATGGACGGATATCCCGATATTTCCGAGGAAATTATCCGTATGTACGGCTTTGAACATATCATTCCTACATTCATGGCAGCTGCCAAGGTTACAGCAGGTGGCATGAATACAAAGCAGAAGGCTGAGCAGAAGCTTAAGAAAACACTTTGCGAAGCCGGTTGCTACGAGGGTATTCATTACTCCTTCTTCGCTCCTGCAGACCTTGATATGATCGGACTTGAAGCTGATGCTTTTGAAAGAAAGGCTATCAGAATCCTTAATCCTATTAACGAAGACCTTTCTCTTATGAGAACAACCCTTGTTCCTCAGATGATTTATGCAATGGCACGAAATCAGAAGAGAGGACGCTTCGAGGGAAGAATCTTCGAGCTTGGTAATGTACTTATTCCTAACGAACTTCCTCTTACAAGCTATCCTGATGAGAGACAGACACTTTGTATTGGTGCATTTGGTGACAACGAAGATTTCTTCACACTTAAAGGCATCGTAGAAAAGATTGCTGAGGCACTTTGCATCAAGTTCACATATGAGCCTGTTGAAAAGCCTTTCCTTCATCCTTATCAGAGTGCAAAGGTTATTTGCGATGGCACAGAGGTGGGATATCTTGGCAAAGTAACATATGAAATTCAGAAGGCTAACGATATGAGAACATCCGGCTATGTTGCTCAGCTGGATATGGAACTCCTTGAAAAGTATTATGACAATATGCCTAAGTTCAATCCTCTTCCTAAGTTCGCAGTTGAGACAAGAGACCTTGCACTTGTAATGGAAAAGAGCGTCACATGCGGTCAGGTTGAAGATGCTGTTTATGAGGCATGCAAGTTTGTTACAGATGTTAAGCTCTTCGACGTATACGAAGGACTTCAGATTGGTCTTACAAAGAAGTCTATGGCTTTCACTATTACATTTACTCCTCAGGAAGAAGAGTTTACTGCAGAAAGCGTTGACGGCTATGTAAAGAAGATACTTAAAAACTTAAAGAACAAGCTGGAAATCGAGCTTAGAAGCTAATCAGAATTAATATGGTCGCCGGCAGGTTATTTGTAGCCTGTCAGGCGACCTTTTTTTGTTTTCTCCATTGTATAATGCACTCGTAAACAAAAAACAGCCTCAGCGAGGCACATATATAGGAGAAAAAACATGAAAAATACTAAAATCGTTACAAAGGAAACAAATAACATTACTGAGATCGTCTTCATCCTTGATAAAAGCGGATCAATGTCCGGATTGGAAGAGGACACAATCGGCGGTTTTAATTCAATGATAGAAAGACAGAAAAAGGAAAAAGTTGACGGTGAAACATTTGTAACAACGATTCTGTTTGATGATAAGTCAGAGGTTCTTCATGACAGGGTGAAGCTGGAAAGCGTGCCTAAAATGACTGACGAAGAATATCAGGTGGGAGCCTGCACGGCTTTGCTGGATGCTCTTGGAGAAGCAATCAATCATACGGAGATAATACACAAGTACGCCCGCCCCGAGGATCGTCCTCAGAAGACAATGTTTGTAATAACAACCGACGGGCTGGAGAACGCGAGTCGGAAATACAGTTTTGCTGAAATCAAAAAGCTTGTGGAAAGAAAGCAGGAGGGTGATAAATGGGAGTTCCTTTTCATAGGAGCCAATATGGATGCCATAGGTGAAGCCGGAAAGTTTGGAATTAAAGCTGAACGTGCAGTGAACTATTGCCATGACGGTGTAGGGACAAGAGCGGTGTTTGCTTCCGTGGGAAATGCCATGAATCTGGCAAGAAACGCAAAAACTTCCGGAGAGCTTGAATGCTGTATGGCAGAAACTTCCTGGTGCGGAGAGGTAATGGAGGATTATAAAAAACGCGGCAAGAAGGGCTTTGGAAAGAGAAAGTAACACAATGTTTGAATAGCTCATGGCAATAAAAAAGATAGACAAAGTATACCGCAAATCGGTATACTTTTTTTAGTCAAAAAAATTGAGGTGAGCGGACTATGAAAGTCAATAAATATATAGAAACAGACAAAAAATTTTATATAGATCTTGTTAAAATTGCATTGCCCGTTGCACTGCAAAGCCTTATTACCACAGGCGTTAACATGGTAGATAACATTATGCTGGGACAGCTCGGCGAAATAGCCATGAACGGAGCATATTTTGCCAACCAGTTTATAATGCTTTTTACATTCCTCTGCATGGGAATCAGTATGGGATCATCAGTAATGACTTCACGATTTTATGGTGCGAAGGATCAGGTTTCACTGAAAAAGGTCATTTCCATTGCTCTGAGATTCAGCTTTTTCCTGGCATTACTATTTACAATCATTAACGTTTTAGGGGGAAGAGGGATTATGTCCCTGTATACCCCTGAAGGAAGAATAGTGGAAGCCGGCACCAGCTATTTGTACTGGTCTACCAGCACATACATTTTGATGGCACTTTCCACAGTCCTCACGAACATTATGCGTTCCATAGGAATGAGCATTGTTCCTATTGTTGCGTCGGCCATAAGCTTTGGTATAAATATTTTTGCAAACTATTGTTTTATTTTCGGTAAGTTCGGATGCCCTGAAATGGGCGTTGCCGGTGCCGCTTTGGGAACAGTAATAGCAAGAATTATAGAAACTCTCGTAATTCTGCTTTTCTTCCTGTACAGAAATAAGGTTGTTAAGTTCAGAGCAAAAGACCTGTTTACAAGTACAAAGGACATGGTGCCCGAGTACATCAAAATCGCTTTACCTGTTCTTTTCAGTGATGGCCTTTTGGGCGTGGGAGAAAATGTACTGGCTTCCATTATGGGGCATATAAGTGATGAATTCGTATCTGCCAATTCCATTACAATGGTTGTATCAAGAGCCAGCACAATAGTGATAACAGGTATAGCCTTTTCAGGATGTTTCCTCACGGGAAAGACACTTGGAGAAGGAAGAAGAAAGGATGCGGAGAAGCAGGGCTGGACAATGCTCTATATAGGAGTTGCCGTTGGACTTATTGCGGCACTCATCATTGAAATAGTGGCTCATCCCATTATCGAATCCTACAAGATTACGGAAGAGACAAAAGGGATTGCCTATAGCCTTATGAACGCACTGGCATTGATAATAGTGTTCAGATCCACAAACTCAATATTAACCAAGGGTGTGTTGCGTGGCGGCGGAGACACGAGATTCCTGCTTGTTGCGGATATGACAAGCAAATGGCTGTTAGGTATTCCTTTGGGTTACCTTGCAGGCATAAAAATGAGCCTCCCCATGTTCTGGGTATTCCTTTTTCTGCATGTTGATGATATTGTTAAAGCAATATGGAGTGTGTGCAGAATGAAATCCGGAAAGTGGATTAAGAAAATATAAGGAGATTAATGAAGAAGAAAACAAAACGGATTCTCCTGATAATTGTGTCGGCAGTGGTATTGCTTGCGGCCGGCATTTGTATAAGCCTTTGGCTTAATTCTCAGGAGAAGGATGTACAACTTAATACCAAAGGAAACAAGGCTAATGTGGTTATACCGGAGGGCTTTCTGCTTTATGAACGTGGAAAGCTCAGCTTTTTATATTCAGATGATGCATCCGTAAAACACAGCAGACAAAAGGAGATTGTGAAATACGGGAACTCTCAAAGCTTCTTTACCGTCAATTACGAAGAAGAACCGGCATCGCCGAAGGCATTCTTCAGACAACAGAAAAAGGAACTGAAGGAAGAATATTCGGATCTTACCGATGATGATATGTATGTTGAAGAAATAGCCGGAAAGACCTTGTATACTAAAGAGTTTTACGGCTTTACAAGGGATACTGAGCAGGAAGTAAGAATACTGAGCCTCGTTGAGCCTTATGCTAATGCTTATATTTCCTATGTGCTGGTAGAGATTTCAGGGGATGAAATTGAGTACGAAGGGATAATAGAAACGGCAAGAATCATCAGCAATATTTATGTTACCCCTACACCCACCAATACTCCTACGCCTACGAATACCCCCACGCCCACTAACACTCCCACACCTACTCCAACAAACACACCAACCCCTACACCTACAAGTACGCCGACACCAATACCGGCTGCAACGGCTACTCCCATGGCTACGCCCACAATGATTCCTGTTCAGGAAAGTGCCAAATGGACGTTTGAAACATATTCAGACAAATATATTACAATACAGATACCGGTTGGCTGGCAAATGTTTACAACTGCAATAGACGATGGAAATGGGACACTAAGGCTGTTTTACTGCATGAGAAATCCTGAGGATCCGGAAAACCTGTGCTTTTATGTGTCTGCTGCGGAACCCTTATTTGAAAACAGTGTGGCGAGAGACTCATGGGTACCGCTTATGAATACAGCCATGGGCACGGATTTGTTTAACGTGGCACCTGTACTTCCTGAAATGAATGCAAGAGGCTGTATTAAGGTCTGGAATTCGGTATATTCATTGGCAGCAGAATTATCCGGTACGGTATCTTCCTTGTTCAGCAATTATCAGGTGAAGGACTATCTGAAACTGAATACCTATCTTGATACGAAGGAAACCTACAAGAATATGCTTACACGCCATGTAGAATCAAGAGCTACGGCGGAGGTGACCATTCCGGGAGATACGAGAAGCTTTGTATTTACTCTTGAAAATACGCTTAAACGTCAGAAGAGAGAGTACAGAATTCTTTTTATGGTAGCCGACCCGGAGTACTATGTGGCAAGCGACAATTACGGTATCTGCCTTAGTAAATCACAGTATTCAGAGGAACTGGAAGAGATTCTTATAAAGCATCTTAAGGAAGCAGATCTTTCGGGCTTTATGAAATATAAAGAAACCTTTTACTAAAGTGCAATAAAAATTTCACTTACATTTGTTGTATGATTGTGCTATACTCTACATTAGAAGATTTTGTGTTTGCAATGGGGTAAACACAGATGTTTGTGCAAGAGAAAGGATAAGGTGCAATCTTGTATAACAAGGGTGAACTGCTTCAGTACGGAAATAATGGAGTCTGTAAAATAGAAGATATTGTCTGGGGTATGGCCGGTGGTTATGATAAAGATACACAGTACTACTTGATGGTGCCTATCAGCAATATTAATAATACGATTTATCTTCCCGTTAACAATGATAAGGCAAAGGTTCGTCCTGTGCTTTCTGCAACAGAAATCACAGATATCCTTAACAGTGTTGACGATATGAAAGAATATGTAATTGTTAACGAGAAGCAATGCGAAGTTGTGTATAAGGAAGCAATCTATTCATTGGATTGTACGCACTGGTTTGAGCTTCTTAAGACTCTTTGTATGAGAAAGACATCGAGAGCACTTCAGGGAAAGAAAATCACTTCTACGGATGAGCGTTATTTGAAGAATGTTTCCCAGAGACTTCAGGAGGAGCTTACGGTAGCTTTAGGAGAAGAAAAGGCTATTTGTGAGATGAACAGTATTATCGAAAACTTTGAGAACTGTGTAATCATTTAATTAGTTTGTGAATATAGTGTGTAATTCATTGCATTTTACACCTCGATAGGTTATTCTCTCATGAAAACTTAGTCGAGGTGTTTTATTATGAAATTCAGAGATAAATTTGCAAGATTTATGTACGGAAGGTATGGGTATACGGCAGGCTTTGACGGATTGTCAAAGTGTATGCTTACCATTGCCATCATTGTTCTGTTACTGTCGGGCTTTGTAAATTCTGCATCAAGGACTGCGGGAACTGTAATGTATGTTGTCTCTTTACTGATCCTGGCACTTTCTTATTACAGATTTTTTTCAAAGAATCTGTCTGCAAGAACAAAAGAAAATTACAAGTACTATGAGATAATAAATAAAATCAAGAGATTTTTTGTTGGAGACCCGAATTTCAAGTATTTTCAGTGCCCGGGCTGCAAGAAAAAAGTCAGGGTACCTAAAAACAGGGGCAAAATCGAAATTACATGCAAAAACTGTAACACAACATTTATAAGATTTACAGGAAAGAGAAAATAATGTTCGGATACATTACCGTTAACGAAGACGAACTGAAAATAAAGGAATTTAAGACGTACAGGGCATATTATTGTGGCCTTTGTCACGCTCTGGGGAAGAGACTTCCGGGAGCAGGAAGGCTTACCTTGACATACGATATGACGTTTCTTGTGATTCTTCTTGACGGCTTGTATGACATAGAAACAAGAGAAGAAATGCATCGTTGTGTGCCGCATCCCTTCAGAAAGCATAAAACGCTGGTTAATGTTGCAACGGATTATGCTGCAGACATGAATATGCTGCTGATGTACAATAATCTTGGGGATAAGTGGTATGACTCGAAAAATGTGGCAGCGCTTGTTGGAAGCGGTGCGTTAAAAAGGACAGTAAAAAAAATCGAGAAGAAGTATCCGGTGCAAAGTGAAGCAATCAAGGAATATATGAAGAAGCTGCATTTCATAGAAGAAAGCAATGAAGAAAATGTGGAAGCAGCGGCGGCAGCAACCGGAGAAATGCTGGGTACTGTGTTTACATACAGGGACGATATCTGGAAAAAGGACCTTTATGATCTGGGCTTTTCACTTGGCAGATTTGTTTATTTTGCAGATGCATACCAGGATATAAAGGAAGACAGGAAGAAAGGAACGTATAACCCTTTTGTAATATATGAAAAGACACACAGCGAGGAAGAAACCGCAGCCTTTGCAAAGAAGGCACTGACCATTACGGCGGCAGATGCGGCAAGAGCATTTGAAAGACTTCCCGTGGTAGACAATATAGAGATGTTAAGAAATATTCTCTTTTCAGGAATTTGGAGAAAGATAGCAGATGAATAATCCCTACAGAGTTCTGGGCGTGTCCGAGAATGCGGACATGGACGAAATAAAAAAAGCTTATAGAACATTAAGCCGAAAATATCATCCGGATACAAATATCAATAATCCGAACAAGGCTGAAGCTGAAGAAAAATTTAAAGAAGTTCAGGCAGCTTATGAGCAGATTGTGGATGAGAGAGAACACGGCAAATCCAGAAGCTATGGCTATGGAGAAAGTGATTTTGGCGGCTTCGGAAGGGGCAGTGGTAGTTCAGGTAATTCGGGCTCAAATTACGAACAGGCAGTTATAAACTATATTAATTATGGGCGATATAAGGAAGCACTTAACGCGCTAAGCTATACTCCGGCGGAAGAGCGTACAGCAAGGTGGTATTACTTAAGTGCAGTGGCGAATCATAAGCTTGGATACACTGTTGTAGCGCTGGAACATGCCGAAACAGCAGCCCGCATGGAACCGTCAAACTATGATTATCAGAATCTTGTACGAGTGCTTCAGGGCGGTGGTACCTGGTATAATGATGTCGGCTCAGGCTATTCAAGAATGGATAATTCAGGCTGCTTAAGCAATTGTCTATACTGTCTGGCATGCAATTTGTGTTTAAGAGGATTTTTCTGTTGCTAATATTAAGAAGTATAGCGTGAAGAAAGAAAAAAGGAACCGATGGGTAGTCGGTTCCCTTTTTTGCCTTGTAATGGGTAGTTACAAAGCAGGCAGAGATTTGCGGTCAGAAGGAGGGACCGCAACCAAGCACTCTCTTTTATAAGAAAAAGAAAGTAGTGCAGGCTCTTTTTTTGCGCCTGTAAAGCCAAATCTTCAAGCGAATGTATTTGTGCTTTACAATAGGCCACAGGTAGTACAGAAAGGCTGCGGACAGGAAAACCAGGACAACATGGTAGAGGATTACCTGCGTCTTTGAAACTGTGAGAAGAAAGCTTTCCGGAAGCAGCCGGCGAATATACACAATCATAGCAAACAGTGCGGCCAGTATTACGGGCCGGAGATATGAAAAATCCATGGCATTTAATGTATAAAGAAACTTGTACAGCTCTATTTTTGAATGCATGGATAATTTTTTGTTGATAAGTGAAGTCATACCTTTTCCTCCGTGATCAGGGTATGCACCAGGGACATAACGTTTACCCGCTGGGTTGTGGTTTTTTCATATATAACACCGACACTGTGGCCGATAACGGGAACATCCAATGACAACCTGTCTAAAGCACCTGATCTGATATGATCCTCGGCGAAAGGTTCAGGCAACAGGGTAATACCAAGCCCGGATATGGCAAAATCCAGACAGGAATCCAGTGAATCGGCTTCCGTTATCATGGATGGATTAATGCCTTTATCTGAAAGGGCGGAACGGAAAAGTACTCCGGTACAGCTGGACTTTGGTGGGATGAGAAGTCTGGCAACGGCAAAAATCGCCTCGTCATCCAGACTGATATTTGATGATTTTAATAATGTGATATATGAAGGGGCAGCAACAAGTATGTCGTGAAATGCTGCAATTTCTTCGTATTCCAGACGATGTACGGAAACCGGGCGGGTAATAAGTGCAGCATCCAGCTCACCGCGTTCAACAGCCTCCATAAGTTCGAAGGTAGAGGCAATGCGAAGATCCATTTTTATCAGTGGATGGTTTTTTAATACGTTTTTCAGACTGGGAGTAAACAGTGGCTTACAAAGGTTTGCACTGACTCCCAATTTTATTGTCTCAATTCCGGTAGAATTATGAGCCTTAAGTGCTCTTTCTGCCTGGGCCAATGAATCAAAAGCAGGACGGGTGTGCTCGTATAGGAGTTCCCCTTCGTCTGTAAGACGAACACCTCGGGAACTTCGGACAAAGAGCTTTACGGCCAGACCTTCTTCAAGCCTTTGAAGGCTTCGGCTGACGGCCGGCTGACTTATTGTCAGCTCCTTTGCGGCACTGGACAGATTTCCGTTTCTTGCAACGGTATTAAAAACTAAGTATGAAGAAAGGGAAAGTGCTTCGTCCATTAATGTTGGTCCTTTGCCTATGATTGTTAAATAAATATCAACATAACAATATGTTATGATATGCAGATATACTATGCATGAGAATTATAACAATAAGTTATATCAATGACAAGAGGGAAAATATAAAAAAAGTGAAAACTTTAGTTTGACTTTAGTGTGCTAATATGGTAAAGTATCGCCGTAGAAACTAAATAGCGAGGAGACTATTATGAAAAAGACTATGAAAAAAATGATGGCAGTGCTTCTGATTATGGCAGCTGCAGTAATGGCATTCGGCTGCGGAGCAGCGAAGACGGATTCTGAATACGTAAAGAGCAATAAAAAGCTTGTAGTAGGAATTACAGATTTTGCTCCCATGGATTATCAGGACTCAAACGGAAACTGGATCGGATTTGATGCAGATTGTGCAAAACTTTTTGCAGATAAGGTTCTTGGCGTAGGAGTTGAATTTGTTGAAATTGATTGGGATAACAAATCTCAGGAGCTTTCAGGAAAGAATATTGACTGCGTATGGAACGGTATGACACTTTCAGACGAAGTAAAGGCATCAATGGATTGCTCCGAAGCATACTGCAATAATGCACAGACAGTTGTTGTAAAGAAAGAGAATGCATCAACATACAACAGCATCAACGCACTGAAGGAGCTTACATTTGCCGTTGAAGCAGGTTCAGCAGGAGAAGCAGTTGTAAAAGAACTTGGCTTCAAATATGTTCCTGTACAGACTCAGGCAGACACACTCCTTGAAGTTTCCGCAGGTACCAGTGACGCATCTGTAATTGATGCACTTATGGCAGCTGCAATGGTAGGAGAGGGCACAGGATATTCAGGACTTACATATACAATCGGACTCAATTCCGAGGAGTATGGCGTAGGCTTCAGAAAGGGCTCAGACCTTACAGCAATGCTCAACAAGTTCTTTGATGATTACAAGAAGGACGTTATGGAAATCGCCAAGAAATATGGCGTAGAAGCATCTATTATTCAGTAATAAACATTTCCTTGGCAGGAGAGATTATGCAAAAATTTTTAGAACAATGGCCTACCGTTTTTAACGCATTAAACATAGGCTTCCTGCAGACACTTAAGCTCTTTGCGGTGACACTCATCGGAGCGTTGCCGCTGGGGCTTCTCATTTGTTTCGGCACCATGTCGAAAATCAAGCCGGTGAGCATGATACTTAAGCTTGTTGTATGGGTTGTCAGAGGAACACCCCTTATGATACAGCTTCTGATTATCTACTATTTCCCCGGCCTTATTTTTGGTACATCTATATGGGGAAGCGGTGAGGCAGGACGATTTACCGCTTCAGCAGTTGCTTTTGTGTTTAATTATGCCTGTTATTTCTCGGAAATATACAGAGGAGGAATTGCGGCGGTGCCCATAGGACAAAGAGAAGCAGGTCTGGTACTGGGAATGACCAAGAAGCAGATCTTTGGAAGAATAACTTTACTCCAGATGATTAAACGCATTGTTCCGCCCATATCGAATGAGGTTATTACTCTGGTAAAGGATACTTCGCTGGCAAGAATAATTGCGCTTCAGGAAATAATCTGGGCAGGACAGTCGTTCCTTAAGGGTTCCCATGGAATCGCGGGAGAAATCTGGCCGCTGTTTTTCACGGCAATATATTACCTGTTGTTTACGGGAGTATTGACAATACTTCTTGGCAAATTGGAAAAGAAACTGGAGTTTTTCAGATAATGGCAGTACTTGAAGTTAAAAACATAGAAAAACATTTTGGAGATACCAAGGTACTTAATGACATTTCATTTTCCTTGGAAAGAGGTTCAGCACTGGCTATTATAGGTTCTTCCGGCTCCGGTAAAACAACATTGCTCAGATGCCTGAACTTTCTTGAAAAGCCTGATGGCGGAGAAATATTTGTCAATGGTGAGAAGATTTTTGATGCCGGTGATACGTCAAAACTGTCCGAGAAGGAGCTGAGAGCTCGACGTCTGCACTTTGGCCTTGTATTCCAGAACTTTAATTTGTTTCCTCAGTATACTGCACTTCAGAACGTAACTTTGGCAGAGGAACTCTTCAAAAAAGAGGAAGAGGGATATGCTGCGGGGAATAAAGAATATAGAAAAGCAGAATTGAAGAAGGTTCAGCAACATGGTATGGAGCTTCTTGAAAAGATGGGACTGGCAGAGAGAGCAAATCATTATCCACATCAGCTTTCAGGTGGACAGCAGCAAAGAGTAGCTATTGCCCGTGCCCTGGCACTTAATCCGGACATATTACTTTTTGACGAACCTACATCTGCGTTGGATCCTGAACTTACAGGAGAGGTCCTTAAGGTTATAAGATCCCTGGCTGACCAGCATACAACCATGATAATAGTTACCCACGAAATGGCTTTTGCACGAGATGTGGCTGATTCGGTTATTTTTATGGATGGCGGATACATAATAGAGCAGGGACCTGCAAAGGAAGTTATAGAAAACCCGAAAATGGAGAGAACGAAGCAATTCCTTTCCCATTACAACGAATAAATACAATATTGGAGAAATAGATACATCTATTTTGCTATTACAGCTGTGTATTTTTCGATCAAAAGTCGGTATAATATTATTCGTTAACTAAATATAGAAAACAGAAACCATGGGGATTCTTAATGGCAGAGCATGTGACTCGCCGGAAAGGAAGGGTTTTATGAGAAGTTACTTCGACGTTGTTATTGACCAAGAAGAAATTGGAACACGTATTAAGTCTCTCATTGCAGAAAAGGGTTTCACTGTTAAAAAGGTTGCCGAGGCTTTGGACTTCGAGTCTCCGATGGCGGTCTACAAATGGATCTGGGGCAAATGCCTCCCCGACATCAGCAACCTCATTCGACTGGCACTTTTGCTTCAGGTGTCGGTTGAATACATCCTCCTCGGACATGAGGTTAATTTCGAGGATGAAAAGACGGCAGCATAATAGAAGAGCCGGTAAGCTTAACGCTTGCCGGCTTTTTTGTATTGATTTCTTTTCTGTGACGCATAATCCACATATTCCTGGGGGATAAGTCCGTTTGTCTGCATCTGAGACAGGTTTTCTACGAATTCGCCGTCGTTAACTGCATTGGCAGCCAGATCTGAGAGAGTTATGAGCACCTGGTCCTTGTACTCATTTCCTGTGTAAATACCATCACGATACATCAGACGGGCAATGTATACTTCCTTAAAATATATGCCGTAATTGTCGGTATTCATTCTGGAATCGGCAAGTACAGGGTTCAGAGAGAGAATTCGCTGAACATTCTTTATGGACAGGGCAGTGAGCCAGATGTCGGGACCGACGCCGTACAGGTTCTTCTTATAGGTGGAGCGATGGGTACGAGGATCCTCGCCCTGAATGTAGTTGGGAACCATGGGAGAGTACAGGCGTGCAATGTAAGTATCGTTTTTCATGTTGTCATACTCATCGGAGGGCTTGGCAGCCACGTTGACTCTGACCTTTAACTCGGAATATTCTGACAGGGGGTACTTTATAATGCGTGGCTCCGCTTCCAGAAGGAGAAGATATACATAAGCTTTGTCCTTCCAAAGAAAGCCGGGGCACTGCATAATGTTTTCTTTTTTGCAGCTGTCCACGAGAACCATGACGTGCTCCTGGCGGACCTTGTATTCCACCATGACTTTTTTCAGCTTCTTCTCATCATATTGAGCCAGGGGATCATCGAAATCATGGCCTTTATGGTCTTCAGCCCTTTCGTCATCTTTTTCGGATTTTTTATCATCTTTATCCGAAACCCATTCAAGGGCACCGGGTTCATCATCTTCCTCAGCTTTTTTACGCTCACGCTCGGCACGCTTTTCTGCCTTTTGCTTTTCGCGATATTCCCGTTCCACGGCCTCCTTGGAAAAGTCCGTTCCAAATATATAGGCCAGCACGAGAACAAGCAATATAATGGAAATAAATGTCAGAGTTCCGTTAAAAGCGATGATGGAAACCACTAAAAGGACAACAGAAACAAACAGTCCCGCAAGCATGGTGGCAAGAACTGTTTTAGTCTTTGAATCCCCGTGTTTAAATGTATTAAATATCTTATTATTCATATTAATATATTATAGTAAATATTTGAAATATTACAATGATGAATTAGTGTTGACATTACGAGTATTATTGTATACAATTATGCACAATCGATTTTTGATAACGCCAAATACAATCATTTATTATTCGGGGAGGAAATAAGATGCTTGAAGATGTAATGAAAAACCGTAAGGTTTACGTCGATTCCCACAACAACTTGTTAAGACTTGAAGAGCATATGTACGAACTCGTAGACGTGGTTAAGCCCAACGTCTTCAGAAATCTGTTCCCATATGATGAAATTCCGAAAATAGCCTTCAACGACAGAATCGTTCCCAACTGTTTCCCGGACGAAGTATGGATTACAGATACAACCTTCAGAGACGGACAGCAGTCAAGAGCTCCCTATACAACAGAGCAGATTGTTACAATATATGATTACCTCCATAAACTTGGCGGACCAAACGGTATAATCCGTCAGAGTGAATTCTTTGTATACAGCAAAAAGGACAGAGATGCCCTCTATAAATGTATGGAAAGAGGTTATCAGTTCCCTGAATGTACAACATGGATTCGTGCAAGCAAGAAGGACTTTGAGCTTGTAAGAGATCTTGGTGTTAAGGAGACGGGTATTCTGGTATCCTGCTCCGACTATCACATTTTCTATAAGATGAAAATGACACGTGCTCAGGTTATGGAGCATTATCTTAATATAGTAAGAGAGTGCCTTGAAACAGGAATTGCACCACGTTGCCACCTTGAGGACATTACCCGTTCTGATATTTACGGCTTCGTTATTCCTTTCTGCTTTGAGCTTATGAAGCTTGGAGCAGAGTATGGTATCCCGGTAAAGATTCGTGCTTGCGATACAATGGGATATGGTGTAAACTTCCCTGGTGCCGTTATTCCTCGTTCCGTACAAGGAATTATCTATGGTATCATGACTCACGGCGGAGTGCCCTCCGAGCTTCTTGAGTGGCATGGCCATAATGATTTCTACAAGGCAGTTTCCAACTCAACAACAGCATGGCTCTATGGTGCCTGCGGTGTAAACTGCTCCCTTTTCGGTATCGGTGAAAGAACAGGTAACACACCGCTTGAGGCTATGGTATTTGAGTATGCTCAGCTCAAGGGAACACTGGACGGAATGGATACAACAGTTATTACAGAACTGGCTGATTATTATAAGACAGAGCTCGGCTATAAGATTCCTCCCCGTACACCTTTTGTAGGTAAGAACTTCAACGTTACCCGTGCAGGTATTCACGCTGATGGACTTCTTAAGAACGAAGAAATTTACAATATCTTTGATACAGAAAAGTTCCTTAATCGCCCTGTAGTAGTATCTGTTTCCAACACATCCGGCCTTGCAGGTATCGCTCACTGGATCAATACGTACTTCAAGCTTAAGGGTGACCAGCAGATTACAAAGTCTCATCCTATGGTTGTAAAAATCAAAGAATGGGTTGATGATCAGTATGATAACGGACGTATTACCGTTATTACAGATAAAGAAATGTCGGAACTTATTAAAAAGTACCAGCCTGAGTACGGTATCGATTTACCGGAAGTAAAAGAGTGATTAATTATTTGGAGGACAAAAAAATGGATTACACAGCACAGATTGAAGCTGCAAAAGAGCATTTTGGCAAACTTCTTGCAGATCAGCTTAAGAGAGTTGAAGAGATGAAGGCACAGGGTGGCTTCGTTGATTATTCAAAGCTTGACACAATTAAGATCGGTGTATGCGGCGGTGACGGTATCGGCCCTGCAATCACAAAGCAGGCACAGAGAATTCTTGAGTACCTTCTTGCAGACGAAGTAAAGACGGGAAAGGTTGAGTTCCGCGTTATCGATGGTCTTACAATCGAAAGAAGAGTTGCTGAGAATGCAGCAATTCCTGCAGATGTTCTTGAAGAATTAAAGCAGTGTGACGTTATTCTTAAGGGACCTACAACAACACCTCGTAAGGGCGATCCTTGGCCTAATGTAGAAAGTGCCAACGTTGCCATGAGAAAGGCACTTGACCTTTTTGCAAACGTACGTCCTGTACGTATTCCCGAGCAGGGCATTGACTGGACATTCTACCGTGAGAACACAGAGGGTGCGTATGCAATCGGTTCCAAGGGATGCCACGTTACAGAAGATCTTGGCGTGGACTTTACAGTAGTTACAAGCCAGGGCTGTGACAGAATTATTCGTGCAGCATTCGAGTTTGCAAAGGCAAACGGCAAAACAAGAGTAACAGCAGTTACAAAGGCAAACATTATTAAGACAACAGACGGCAAGTTCCTTGATACTTTCCGTGAAATCGCAAAAGATTATCCCGATATTACAGCTGATGACTGGTACATCGACATTATGACAGCAAAACTCATTGATGAGAACCGTCGTCGTGACTTCCAGGTTGTTGTACTTCCTAACCTTTATGGCGATATCATCACAGATGAAGCAGCTGAATTCCAGGGAGGCGTAGGCACAGCAGGCTCCGCAAACATCGGAAAGAAATATGCAATGTTCGAGGCTATTCATGGCTCCGCACCCAGAATGGTAAATGAGGGCAGAGACAAGTATGCAGACCCTTGTTCCGTAATCCGTGCAGGTGCTATGCTTCTTGCACACATCGGCTACAACAAGGAAGCAGACCTTCTTTACAAGGCACTGGATATCTGCACAATTACAGAGAAAAAATATGTTATTACCGGACGTGATACAGGTGTAACCGGAGAGAAATTTGCAGATTACATCATGGAGACAATTGCCGGACTTAAATAAAAAGTTGGGGTTGGCGAATGAGTCAGAAAAAAAACGAGTTTTTGGAAAACAAAGACGAAAGCAAGGTTTCCGGAGAAGTAACCGACAAGTATTCTCTTCGAGGAAGAGTATTTAACAGAATACGAGAGGACATACTTTCAGGCAAGTATTCCGAAAATGAAGAATTAAAAGAAGTAACCATTGGTAATGAACTCGGAGTTTCACGTACACCGGTTCGAGAAGCACTGAGACAATTGGAACTGGAGGGACTTGTCAACATTATTCCCAATAAAGGGGCATACGTTACAGGCATTTCCCAAAAGGACATTCATGACATTTATGTGATTCGCTCCTATCTGGAGGGTCTGGCAGCCAACTGGGCCTGCTCCACCATGACAGAGGAAGAAATCGACGCTCTGGAAGAAAACATATACCTTTCCGAGTTTCACGTTCGTAAAGGCCACTATGAGCAGATTGTTGAGCTGGACAGCCAGTTCCACGAAACACTCTATAAAGCTTCCGGAAGTAAGATACTCGAGCACCAGCTTTCCACATATCACCATTATGTAGAAAGAATCCGCAAAGTTTCACTGGGAATGGAAGAACGTGCAAGAAAGTCAAACGAAGAGCATGCAGCCATTCTTGAAGCTATTAAGAAAAGAGACAAGAAACTTGCAGAGAAGCTGGCACATGCACACATAATTTCCACTATAGAAAACCTGAATAAGCAGGGACTGTAGGAAGAAAAAAATCAGAAGCCTCAGGTTACCAAAGACACCTGCGGCTTCTTTTGTTTATTGATATAAAAATCATAAATGGGATTTTTTTCTGTTGTGTATTGCAGAGAAACATAGTATGATAGGCTAGAAAAGTTGTAACACAACTTTTTGATTTTGGTGAGCAAAAATCGTAACGTTTGCTCAATGTGGCTTATATTAAAAAAGGGAGAGGATTGCGAAATGAAGAAAGCTAGAGGCTGGCAATCGGCAGTCATTCTCATCCTTCTGGCACTGATTCTGGCTGAGATTGCTATTACTTCAAACGTCAGAACCCAGTTACGAATCAGAGAAGAAGGCTACATGAATCACAACTGGACCGTCACCATAAATGATGAGGTTACCGGTGATGTAAATATTGATGAATATAAGCTCCCGTCGCTTAAGAGGGGAGATATTGTTGTGCTTGAAGGAAAAATGACCTACAAGCAGATAGCTCATCCTACGTTAAGGCTTTATGTGGAGTTTGCGGAAACTCACGTTTATCTTGATGAGCAGGAGATTTTCAGTGTAGGTGAGGAACGATACGATAATAAGCTGGTAATGGGCTACGGCAGATATTTTATACCGTTGGATGAAAATTATCAGGGAAAGCGTATTAAGATTGTTTTCAAAGTGGCAGAAAGCGGTGGAGTAACTCAGCTTGAGGCACCTCTTCTTTGCAACGGCGGAACTGCTCGTGTAAATATGATAAAGGACAGCGCCTTCATATGTGTTATTGATATTTTCCTGCTTGTGTTTGGTGTGGCGACTATAATAGTTGCTGCAATTCTTATGGTATCAAACAGCAGAATCAAGGAGATTTTCTGCGTTGGATGCTTCTCCACCTTTATGGGACTCTGGTCGCTGTGCGAACAGCATCTGTTGCCGCTGTTTATCGACAGCTATCCGGCAAAGACCTACTTGGAGTATACAACACTATATTTTGCACCGCTGTTTGTTCTTTTGTATTTTGGAACACGAGTTAAGGAACGTATGAGCAGAAGATGGAAAACCACGTTCAAGGTTTCCATAATTATTTATTTGCTTGTCTTTGCTTCAGCATGTGTACTGTATCCTCTGAAAATCGTATCTCTGACCAAGATGCTTACCTTAAGCAGTGCATACAGCGTGTTTGTGGGAGGCTTTATACTCATATTCTCAGCCAAGAAGCTCAGGGACAAAAGCGGCGAATACATTTCTTTTACAACAGGTATGTGTATTATGTCCATATTTGGAGTAATTGACGTGTTCAGGTTTGTTCTTGTGAACTATTCTCAGCTGGCTGCAGGAATGTTCAGCGGTACGGCTTCTTATGGTGCCATGATTCTTGTAGTAGCTATGTTGTTTGATATTGCAAGTATTGTTTCGGATCAGATCAGGAAGCGGGGAAAGACTG
Organism: Lachnospiraceae bacterium; assembly: GCA_024403375.1. Lineage (GTDB taxonomy): Bacteria > Bacillota > Clostridia > Lachnospirales > Lachnospiraceae > RGIG3528. The sequence continues at coordinate 5,476 of JAKSRZ010000037.1, read as the reverse complement.
AGCTGTATGAGCAGCTGGCTTATAATGATTTCCTTACAGGACTGGCAAACCGCAGACAGTGCGAACTTATGCTGGACCAGGTTGAAGCTGAGGGAATGCCGTATGGCCTTATCATGATGGATGTTAACGGCCTTAAGGAAACAAATGATAAGTATGGTCATGACTTTGGAGATGAGCTGCTTAAGGATTTCTCTGCCGTTCTGAGTCAGGTATTCGGAAAGGTTGGAACGGTAGGACGTATGGGTGGCGACGAGTTCATCGTTATTATACGTAATGCTGATATTCTGAATATTAATCAGTTATTTGAAGTGTTTGATGAAAGAATAGCTGAAGTAAATAAAACAAGAACCAAGTACCAGGTTGTCGCTGCCCGGGGAGTGTGCATGCGTCATGAAAATCTTGGTACTATTCGTGAGGCACTGAGGGAAGCTGATCAGCGTATGTACGCGAATAAGGCAGAAATAAAAAGCAAGGGTATAGATGATGCAAAATAAGAGGGATAGGATCAGGGGCGTACTGGCTGCCCTTGATAAAGTCCGCTCCTTGGACAACGATAAAATAGAATCGTTATATCTTGACCTTCTCGTTCCGTTTGAAATTGCCGAATTGTTGGATGCAGGCGACAAACTGAAACGGGACTATTTTGATGTTCTGAATGAAGCAGTTACATATCTGGATTTACGGGATACAGAAGCGGAAAGATTCATTGTATCGGCTAATACCTGCAGAGCTTTTCTGAAGCAGAACATATATAATCCTGAAACAAGAGGCTTCGGTGGAGAAACAGGCAGAGGGCAGGCAACTGTCATCGGCCACATGGTTTCTGACAAGGAAGATGGTGAATCAGGCTTCGGAAGCCAGATTCGTCTTATGGATAAGTACCCTTGGTACAAGTTCATGGCAGGACATCCCGGGCTTTATCTCAAAACAAAGGAGGAAGAGCCGGGAGTATATGAGAGAATTAAGGCAAGAAGCAAGGAGAGCAGATGGGAAACAGAAGGCTCTATGTGGCTTGCGGCAGACTGTAATCTTTGCTCAGGAGAAACAATTATTAGAAGCCTTATGCAGGGGAAATTGTTTTTCAGAAATGAATTCGGTCTGAATGATAATGATGTTTTATGGAGCCCTGAGGTATGTGGATGCACACCGTCACTTCCTCAGATACTTAAGAAAACGAGAACTAAGTATTTTCTCACCACAGGCAGCAAGGGAGAAAAGGAAAACCTTCCCGACAGCACCTTTCTGTGGAGAGGAATTGACGGCAGCGGCATACTGACTCATGTGATTCCGGAGGAAACCTTGGCAGAAACATCTCCTGTTAAGGTCATAATGACAAATGACAGAGCACTGACCGGAATTACAAGGGATAATGCTTTTGCGTTTATAGGTGGCGAATTTGGTCCGGATTCTATGAGTTTGGGAATACTGGAAAGACTTATGCAGGGACTTCCGGGAATGCCGAAAATCAAGGTGGCTGAAGTAAGAGAATACTTCAGGCAGCTGGACAGAAGAAACAAGGAAAAGGTTGTAAAGGTCTGGTGCGGTGAACTGCCGCTTAAGAGATACAGAGGAACATACTCGGATAATGCGGAAGCCAAGAGATTGTTAAGACGTGCCGAGGGAGCACTGCTTTCAGCGGAATTGTTCTCCTCGATTGCTCTTCTTGACATTAATGCGGAATATCCGAAGGAAGAAATCAAAAACGGATTTCTGCAGGTGACGGAAGGCTCTTATGATGGCTGTAAAGAAACCATGGAGCGTATGCAGGCACATACTGATAATGTGCTTAACGTACTCACCGAGGGCTTAAGTAAGGGCAGAATACGACCGGCAGAGCCGGAAGAAGACTGTGGAATATCTGTAGTTCGTGAACAGAACTATATTTATGTTTATAACAGCACCGCCTTTGAGAGAGATGACGTAATAGAAATTCCGGGAATGGTGCGGGTGTTCGACGAACAGGGAACGGAGCTTATGGTCCAGTACCTTGAAGGTGACAAAACACTTTGCTGTGTCCATGGAATTCCTTCGAAGGGATATAAGTCTTTCAGAACTGAGCCTGGCATTGGGGACTTATTTGAGCCGGCTTCCTTAAGGGATGAAGAAGGTACCTTTAAGTTGCATACTCCCTTATACTTTGTAACCTTCAATTCGAATTTTGAAATAAGCAGTATCTATGATAAACTTGCTAAGCGTGAGATACTTAAAGGAAAAGAAGGTAATGTTCTGAGGGCCTATGAGGACCGTAACGCAGACGGATACAAGGCGGACATCGATGCCTTCTATTCAGAAAAAAGCTGGCGCCTGAATAATGTTCGCTCGGCTAAACTGGTGGAAAACGGCCCTGTCAGATATACTCTTGAAATAGTAAGAGATTTTAATAAATCCACTGTAACGCAGCTGATTTCATTTTATGCGGAAACAAAAAGAATTGATTTCAGAACAAAGATAAACTGGAAAGAAAAACAGCTTCTTCTTAAGGCATTTTTCCCGCTGGATGTTATTACAGATAAGGCGGTTTATGATGTTCAGTTCGGAAACATTGAAAGATACACCCACGAAAACACTGCCGGGGACAGAGGGAACTACGAAGTGTTTGCACATAAATGGGTTGACGTTTCTGAATACGGATACGGCTGTGCACTGCTGAATGATGGCCGATACGGCTGCTCAGTAAGGGGCACAACCTGTACAATAACTCTGTATAATTCGCTGGATGAAAAGGAACAGCAGGAAGAGTGTGAGTTTACATACTCGCTGCTTCCTCACGAAGGTGATTTCAGAACTGGAGGCGTAGTTAAGCAAGGCTACTTCCTTAATAACCCTCTTTTAATCAAATACGGCACGGAACCAAAGAAGACCATGAACAGCTGGCTCGGAGGTTTACCGGAAAATATTGTATTGGAAACGGTTAAGCTTCCATACGCAAGTGAAGGTGTGGTTCTTTCCGAAAATCTGGAAACAGGTGAACAAAAGAAAACAGTATCGCTCATATTGCGTATGTATGAGTGCTTCGGCAGCCGTACCGAAGCTTTACTTAAGTGCTCATATGAGGTTTCGGATGCTTTCGAGTGTGATATGCTGGAATATTCCCAGAAGAGAGCAGAGAGAACAGAAGAAGGCGTAAGCTTAAGCTTTAAGCCCTACGAAATAAAAACGATTAAGCTGATTCTTGGTGATTAGCGTAGAATAAGGAGGCTGCACTATTTAGTGCAGACATTAAATGAGTTCAACAGATATGTCCCATGTTCGTAATTTTTGTATTATTGCCCACATCGATCACGGCAAATCAACTCTTGCGGACAGAATTATCGAAAAAACAGGATTACTTACTACACGAGAAATGCAGGAACAGGTGCTTGATAACATGGACCTGGAGCGTGAAAGAGGTATCACAATCAAGGCACAGACCATCAGAACTGTTTATAAGGCGAAGGATGGGGAAGAGTACATCTTCAATCTTATTGATACTCCCGGCCACGTAGACTTTAACTATGAGGTATCCAGAAGCCTTGCTGCCTGTGAGGGTGCGGTACTGGTGGTTGACGCAGCACAGGGAATTGAGGCCCAGACATTGGCAAATGTGTATCTTGCCATTGACCATAATCTGGAGGTGTTCCCTGTAATCAATAAAATTGATCTGCCCTCCGCAGACCCTGACAGAGTTAAGAATGAAATTGAGGACGTTATTGGCATTGAGGCTATGGACGCTCCGCTCATTTCGGCTAAGAACGGTATCAACATTGAGGATGTTCTTGAAGCCATTGTACACAAGGTTCCCGCACCTGTAGGAGATGCATCGGCACCGCTTAAAGCACTTATTTTTGACTCACTTTATGATTCCTATCGTGGTGTCATTATTTTCTGCAGACTGTTTGATGGTACGGTTAAAAAGGGAACAAAGATTAAAATGCTGGCCACCGGTGCAGAGGCTGAGGTTGTGGAAGTAGGTACCTTTGGTCCGGGAACATTTATTCCTGCGGCAGAGCTTACTGCGGGTTCGGTAGGATATATTACCGCAAGCCTTAAGAACGTTAAGGACACACGCGTAGGCGACACGGTTACAGAGGCTTTAAATCCTTGCCAGGAAGCACTTCCCGGCTACAAGAAGGTTAATCCCATGGTTTACTGCGGCATGTATCCCGCAGATGGTGCTCACTACACAGACCTTCGTGATGCTCTTGAAAAGCTGCAGCTCAACGATGCTGCACTTCATTTTGAACCTGAAACATCCATCGCCCTGGGATTTGGCTTCAGATGCGGATTTTTAGGTCTTCTTCATCTGGAAATCATTCAGGAAAGACTTGAAAGAGAATACATGCTGGACCTTGTAACAACGGCACCCAGCGTTATTTATAAGATATATAAGACGGACGGTCAGGTCATGGAACTGACCAATCCTACCAATATGCCGGATCCCTCTGAAATTGAGCATATGGAGGAGCCTATTGTGTCGGCTGAGATTATGGTTACGACAGAGTTCGTGGGAGCCATAATGAAGCTTTGCCAGGAAAGACGAGGAGTTTATCTTGGTATGGAATATATGGAGCAGACCAGAGCACTGTTAAAATATGAGCTGCCCCTTAATGAGATTATTTATGACTTCTTTGATGCACTTAAGTCTCGCTCAAAGGGCTACGCATCGCTGGACTATGAGCTTAAGGGCTACGTGCCTTCAAAGCTTTGCAAGCTGGATATTCTTATTAATCATGAAGAAGTGGATGCACTTTCCTTCATCGTCCATGCGGACGGAGCATACGAGCGTGGACGTAAGATGTGCGAAAAGCTTAAGCAGGAGATTCCGAGACAGATGTTTGAAGTGCCCATTCAGGCCGCTGTGGGTGGAAGAATCATTGCAAGAGAAACTATCTCCGCTGTGCGTAAGGATGTACTTGCCAAGTGTTACGGTGGTGATATTTCACGTAAGAAGAAGCTCCTTGAGAAACAGAAAGAAGGTAAGAAACGTATGCGTCAGGTAGGTAACGTTGAAGTTCCTCAGAAGGCGTTCATGGCGGTTCTTAAGCTGGATGAAAATGACTAAACTTCCTTTAGGGATATATGTCCATATTCCCTTTTGTGTGAGAAAATGTTATTATTGCGATTTTTTATCGGCTCCCGAAGACATAGCATGTATTCGGGAGTACATTTTTGCACTTGTAAAAGAAATAGAAGCCTTCAAGCCTGTTGCTGAAGAATATCAGGTTCAGACACTTTATTTTGGAGGCGGTACCCCATCATCTATCGGAACTTCCTTTATAGAAGCGGTGTTTGAGGCGATACGAAGGACCTTTGATCTTGGCAGCCTCAGGGAGGCAACCATAGAGGTTAATCCGGGAACCGCAGACCTTAAAAAGCTGGAAAGCTACAGGAAAATCGGCTTTAATCGTATCTCTATAGGAATACAGTCCGCTGACGACAAGGAACTGATTATGCTTGGCAGAATGGGACTTGTTATTGCATTTGTATTTGATATGAT
>JAKSRZ010000036.1 GCA_024403375.1 Lachnospiraceae bacterium | reverse complement strand
TCTATAGGAATACAGTCCGCTGACGACAAGGAACTGATTATGCTTGGCAGAATTCATAGCTTCAGGGATGCGGTCAATACAGTGGAAATGGCACGCCGGGCGGGCTTTGACAATTTGTCCGTGGATATTATGAGTGCTCTTCCGGGGCAGACTCTTGAAAAGTACAGGGAGAATCTTCAAAAAATACTTTCGCTTAATCCGGAGCACATTTCGGCCTACAGCCTGATTCTTGAAGAAGGAACGGCATTTTATGATAAATATGGGCCGGATGGAAAGCTTGCGGCCACGATTCCCGATGAGGATACGGATAGGGCAATGTACTCTTTAACAAAAGAGATGCTGAAGGAAGCCGGGTATGAACGATACGAAATATCCAATTACTCGAAGCCGGGATATGAAAGCAGACATAATTCGTCTTATTGGATAGGAACCGAATATATTGGTTTCGGATTGGGTGCATCCTCACTTATAAACAACAGGAGATACGCTAACACCGATTCCCACGAAATATACAGAAATTATTCATGTCAGCGGGTGGAGAGCAGAGCGGATATTTCAACAAAATGCCGTATTCTGGAGGAGACGCTGGAAAAAGATGGATTAATGAGTGAATTTATGATTCTTGGACTCCGTATGACGAAGGGAATATCAGGAGCGGAGTTTCGGGAAAAGTTTGGCATCGATATTCAGACAAAATACGGAATCGAAATAGACAAGTTAATATCCGAGGGCATTCTTGAAATAAAAGAAGACCGAATTGCCTTAACGGAATTCGGTCTGGATGTCAGCAATTATGCTTTTGAAAAGTTTATCTGATCAGGCTTTAACAGTGTATTCAGAAACATTAAGAACTGTATCACCATCAATCTGAAGGGCACAGGGCTTATCAAAACGAACAGTAAACTCTTTGCCTGTTATGATCTCAACCATTTCTTTATGCTTTACATGTTCTCCCTTGAAAATACCGGGGAATACAATGAGAGTTTTAAGCTTACCTGAACCGTGCATGCACACAAGGGTAAGCTTTTTTTCTGCATCAAGTCTGTCTTGAGCCGGAGCAATCTGCATTCCGCCGCCATAGTAGCGACCCTTCATTGTGGGACAAAGCCAGGCCTTTTTGATTTCCTTTGTAACGCCATCCACTGTGATTGTGGCGTTGCGGGGCTTAAAGTGAAAAAGAAGTCCCTTTATTGCAATTCCGGCGTAGTTAACCGGTTTATCACTGGATGCTCTCTGGATATCACCGATTTCACAGCAATAGCCGTCAATGCCGTAGCCTATGCCATTAAGGAATTTGCGGGTAATGCCATTCACGGTAACAGTAGGAAGGTTTTTGATATATTGATTAAGGGGAATGAATTTCTGGGAAGGGTTTGTGATATCTACAAAGAAATCGTTTCCTGTACCTCCGGGAATGTAAAGAATTTCTCTGGGAAGATTGTCACAATCAACACGATTTACAAAATTGTTCAGTGTGCCGTCACCACCCACAAGGGCGAGGCGGGTGTCCGGGGCTGTATTGTTAATGAACTCAGTCAGATTGTCAATTTTTGTTATATCTTCGAATTTGGGGGTGCCGGTAATGTACTGAACACTCTGCTCAGCCATCTCTCTGCCACATTTATTGTGGGAAAGGGGATTGTAAAGAAAAATTATGTCTCTCATTTCTGCTCCTTCGAGGTTTCGCCTAATTTATTTACCATATCTTCTCTGACACGCTCGCTCAGAACGTGAGTGGAGGATTCTTTTACGGTATCTGTATCGATTAAGTCGATAATGTCCACGTAAATGTCCGTTGATTTCCAGGGATAATTTTTGTGGATTTTTTCAGTTCCTTGAATTGTGGACACAAGAATGGGAATATTTGCCATTTTTGCCACCTTGAGAACGCCGTCGTGGAAGGGGAGAAGGACACAGTCCTTGCTTCTTGTTCCTTCAGGATAGATTGCGATGGAAACTTGATCGTTCTTTATAAGCTCTGCAGCATCAAGAAGGGTTTTCATTGATTTTCTTGGGTCGGAGCGGTCTATGGAAAGGAAACAGCATTTGCGGATTATTCTTCCGAAGAGGGGAATCTTGAAGTTGCCATCCTTGGATACAAAACATAAGTCCTGTTTTTTCAGAACGTGCCATTGTATAATAGGATCAAAGTTTGAGCGATGGTTGGACACAAAAAGAAAGCGGCCGTCAGGAACTCGGTCAAGTCCGGTTACGTGAATTTTCAGTCTGGTGACAACCATAGCGATGTCAGTACATGAATTCAAAAGAAAACGGTAGAAACGGGAGTTTTCCTTGTATGTCTTTTTGGTATCAACCAACATCGAACAAATAAAGACAAATAAGAAATATAAAACGAGTATTGCCAGTAAAGCAGCAAGTAAAAGTAAAATGTACAAAATAACCTTTGGCAAATCGATATTCCTCCTTCAAAACATATGGCCTATTATATGACATTTCTTTAACAAAGAATATGGTTAATCTTGTGTATTTTGTACTAAATTAAGACAATTCAAATAAAAATTATTAAATGATTATTGAGTGTAATGTACTGTTGTGGGAGAATAGAAGAGGATAAATGTCGTCTGCTCAGGACGAGAAATGAGGACGAGTATGGAAATTACCAGAATGGACAGAGTCAGAATATTGGTTGGCGGTGAAGAGAGTGATGCAGTTAAAATTGCGGCATCAAATCTTGGAACTGATATAAAGGATGTTCTTGGCTGCGTAGTTGAATTTGATAATAATCCTTCGGGAAAAAGAATTGTAATAAAAACAGAACATGCGGAAGAGGCACGAAAGGAAAGCTACAAAATCAGTGTTGAAGGCGATGAAATCAGGATAATCGGCACTGACAGGCGAGGCACCGTATACGGAATTTATACCCTCTCAGAGCAGCTTGGCGTCTCACCGTGGCATTTCTTTGCGGATGTACCTAAAAAGCACAAAGACAAGTTTGTGCTTCTGGACGGCTATTCAGTTGAGGATGCACCGGAAATTGAGTACAGAGGCATTTTTATCAACGATGAGGAAGAGCTGGAACACTGGGTGCAGACATATATGGGAGAGGATACCATTGGTATCAAGACCTACGAAAAGATATTTGAACTTCTGCTCAGACTGAAATTCAATTATATTTGGCCTGCAATGCACGTTAATTCCTTCAATATCAAACCGGAAAACGGTGCACTGGCGGACAGAATGGGGCTTGTGGTAGGTACATCACATTGCGATATGCTTATGCGAAGCAATAACCGTGAATGGGTGCCATGGCTGGAAAAGAAGGGATACAAAGACGTTCAATATGATTTCTCCATACCGGGTCGTAACAGAGAAATACTCATCGAGTATTGGAGAGAAAGCGTTCAGCAGAATAAGGACTTCGAAGTAAGCTACACCCTGGGAATGCGTGGCATCCATGATTCGGGCTTTAATGTGAGAAGCCTGAACGGGCTTAAAGGACAAGAGCTGCTTGATGCTAAAATCAAGCTCTTAAGTGAAGTTATTTCCGTTCAGCAGGACATCCTTTCCACTGAGCTGGATAAGGACACCATGAAGATTTTTGTGCCCTACAAGGAAGTGCTGGAACTATATGATAACGGACTTAAGGTGCCGGAAGATCTGACACTTATATGGGTAAACGATAATTACGGGTATGTACGTCGATACCCTTCTGAAGCTGAGAAGAAGAGAAAAGGCGGCAATGGCCTGTACTACCACAATTCCTACTGGGCACCACCCGGAAACTCCTATATGTTTATCTGTTCCATCCCTCTGGCTCACACAAAAAATGAGCTTAAAAAGTCCTACGAAGAAGGAATAAGAAAACTTTGGGTGACAAACTTCGGAACAATTAAGCCCCACGAAATGCAGATGAGCTTCTTTGCGGATTATGCTTGGGAAGCAGGAAATGAGAAAAAAACAGCCAATGTAGACAAGTGGCTGGAAAACTGGCTGAGAAAAACCTTCTCGGATATTGAAGCTGAAGAAATCGCAGCAGCGTTAAATGAGTTTGATCAGCTTACCAATGTAAGAAAGATAGAGCACCTGGAAAGTGATGTTTTCTCCTTGACCGCGTACGGCGACGAGGGAGCATACAGGCTGCACAGATACGAAAAGATATTTGAAAAGGTGAACAAGGCATACGTACAGTTGCCTGAAAAGGAAAAGGATGCCTTCTTCCAGATGGTCGTAATGAAAGTGCAGGCTGCCTATTATTCCAATGCAATGTTTTATTATGCGGACAGAAGCAGACTCTGTATGACACAGGGCAAAAATCCTGCAGCACAGAAATACACGATTCTTTCTCTGAAGTTCGACAGATTAAGAAGAAAAATGCTCTATTATTACAACCATATAATGGCTGACGGAAAGTGGAACAACATTCTTACGCCTGAGGACTTCCCGCCTCCGAGAACAGCGATGTATCCCGCTTGCCAACCGCCTATGTTTAAGGAAAAGAAGGGACTGATTGTTACCACTTGGGGCGGCAGCGGATTGAACTTTGTTAACAACGAAAGCAAATGGATTGAGGTCGCCAATTCCGGAGAGGGAAAGCTTAGCTATGAAATATCTGCTCCTGAATGGGTCAAACTATCAAAATATCACGGAACAGTTCAATATGAGGAAAGAATTTTTGTAAGAGTTGAGTCGGAGTGTGACTGTAATGGTCTGATTAAGGTCAGCTGTGCCGAAACCGGAGAAACGCATCAGGTGGTTGTAAACTATAAAAGAAATTCCAACGGCTTTGACGATGGAAGAATGATAGTGGAGGCAGACAAGTATTCATCCATCTCCGAAGGCGTTGAAGTTATAGAAAGACTTGGAAGAGACAGAGGAAGTCTGGTACAGCTTAATAAGGCAGGGGCTGAGATTTCGTACAGAATAGAAGTACCTGAAACCGGGGAATATACGTTTGTTATTCACCGTTTCCCTTCACTGAATTCAGTTGGCCGTATAAGATGCAACATTGCTGTTGACTCAAGAAATCCCTTTGTGTACGAAGCAGAAACAAGGGATGAACACCAGGGAACATGGAAGCACAATGTTCAGAACAACGTGGATGATACTGTATGTGCCAAAGTTCAGCTGGATGAAGGAATTCACACACTTAAAATAACAGGTGTGGACGCATATTTCTCTTTCTCGAGATTTGTTCTTTACTATGGCGGAAAAAAGAAGGACAACCTGGCAGTACACTTATATGGAACAGAACTTCCCGCAGAGTTTGATACTGAAGCCTTTGCACGCTCATTTTACGGAGAATTCGAGCTTGAGCCCAGAATGGTTGTTTTCGGTGGTGAATGTGCTGTACTTAATGCAAATACTGATTATGATGAATACAGGCCGGGAGAAAAGGAAATCGGCTTTGACGAGTGGTCAGATAAATCCTACGAATCAATCAGCAATATTCTTGAATCGGGAGAGAAGATTTTTTCGGAACAGGACGGAAATGTGAGCATCTATGCCGCATCAGCACTGATTATGTCAGAATATGCAAGCATCAACGGCGAGGGGAAGGATCTTGTAAGCTATTGCAACAGCCCTTCCTTTGGAGGTACGGGAATAGCAATATGCATGCCCGAGCATGGAGCAGCACTTGAAACAAAAGAAGCCCCCGTGCTAAAATACATATTCGAAACGGAAGAAACGGGCGAAAAAACTGTTTGGATGAAGCTGTTCATGTGGGGCTCGGACAGAGGACGCTTTGAACTTAAGCTTGATGGTGTGACTTACACAAAAGATAATTATCTGGTACCCGGAGTGTGGAATTATTCCGCCGAAAACACATGGAGATTTGTCCCTGTTTTGAGGCTGTCGATACCTGCAGGAAGACATGAGCTGGAAGTGAAAATACTATCCCGTGGGCTTCGTATTGAAAGAATCGTGATTGGAGATAAGGAGATAGATAAATGGAACAGTTAATCTACGATAATCCTCTTGGCTGTGCTGAGGATGTGAAAGACTTTGTACTTGAAGGAAGTGCCAAAATATCCTTTCCTGAAGGATGTCTTCGTCTGGAAAACGCTCTCTCGGCGGAGCAGGGCCAAAAGGCAAATTATGTATTCTGGTGCAATAAGGACTTCCCTGACAATATAATGATTACATGGGATTTCAAACCCATAGAAGAGCCCGGCCTTGCAATACTTTTCTTTGCTGCAAAAGGCAAAAACGGTGAGGACATTTTTGATTCAGGCCTTCAGAAACGTACAGGGGAGTACCCCCTTTACCACCACGGAGATATCAACGCATTCCACGTATCATATTTCCGCAGAAAAGAGCCGGATGAAAGACAGTTCCATACCTGCAACCTCAGAAAGAGCTACGGATTCTATCTTGTAACACAAGGTGCAGATCCAATTCCCGATGTACAGGATGTGGCAGACTTCTATCACCTTAAACTCGTGAAACGCACAAACCGCGTGGAGTTCTATGTGAATGACCTTATGTCCTTCGCCTTTGACGATGACGGAACAACCTACGGAGACTTCCTGAGAGAAGGTAAAATCGGTTTCAGACAGCTTGCTCCCATGGTAGGAGAATACAAGAATCTTAAGGTTTATACAATTTAGCATAACCATAGCCGGGGCATGTCAAAGATGTGCCCTTCTTTTTTTACTGTCTTCACGCTTTAATGCCGGGAGTCCGTTTTATTAATCGTGAGAATTTTCTGATAAGTTGCGTTAAGTGAACGAAATGAAAACCCGATAAATCATATGAGGGTTTCGGCAACAGGACGGAACAGGGAAGGAAAAAAGAAAAATGGCAATGATGGTTCAGCACAATATTTCAGCAATGAATGTGCAGCGACAGCTGAATATTAATTCAACGGAAAGAACAAAAGCCACAGAACGTCTTTCTTCGGGGTATAGGATTAACAGGGCTGCGGATGATGCGGCAGGCCTTGCAATATCCGAAAAAATGAGAAGTCAGATTCGAGGTCTGAACAGGGCAACGGCAAATGCTGAGGATGGAATTTCAATGATTCAGACTGCTGAGGGAGCTTTAAATGAAACTCATGCAATGCTTCAACGAATGAGAGAACTGGCTGTTCAGGCTGCCAATGGGACAGAAACGGATGCCGACAGAGAAAACCTCCAGGATGAGGTTGAGCAGCTTCAGGAGGAAATAGACAGAATTTCCACTGATACAGAATACAATACAATGCCCTTGCTTGATGGTTCACTTGGTGGAAGCAGTGCGGGCATGACAGCGGCGGGACCAAAATTTGGTGTATACGATCCCGGCATCAGAGCTTTTGTTACTTCTGATGTTAAGGGAGTGTCCGTGAGCCTGACTACAGCGGCAGCAGATGGCGGCGAATCCGCAATCTGGGATAAAAAAGGAACAGGTCTCACCATCAACCTTTGTAATAATAAGACATACACACAGGCGGAAATAGATAATCTTGTCAACAGTGCAAGGCAGGAGGACTCCACTGCTGAGGCTGCTCCGGCAACCGTAAAAGTGTGCCTGAACTCGTCCGTGATTACGGCCACAAAGGACACGACAGGAGTACCTACGGTGGCAGGCTCAAGGGCAGGCATTACATATCAGCTTGAGCCGGATATGCAATTTGTGGGTGCAAATCAGATTACCTTTAAGGCAAAGCGATATGGCGAAGAATACAATTTCCATATGGACATTTACTTTGGAAAGGAACCTGAGCATGTTGGAATAGTTACCCCGCTTACTTATGATGATGACGGTGCTTTGAAATTTGTCAGCTTCGGTAAGGGAGGATACCGTAATCTGTACCTCCAAAGGGGAAAAGAATATACTGCATCCGATATTGAGGAAATACTGCGTAAAGAAGGGCTGGAGGTAGAGGTTACCCTTTCGGGAGCCACACCGGATGAACCACATACGCTATTTATAGTTAATGACCCAACACCCCACGGCGGCACCAATGGCTATTCGCTTTGCGGAACATGGAGCGGCGGTGCGGGTCTTGGTGACGATGATGCCTTCCTGGGACAGCAGAAATACGATTCAGAGTCCATAGGAAACGGCGTAATACTTCAGGTTGGTGCAAATGAGGGCCAGACTATGAAGTTTACTGTAGATGATATGTCTACACGGGCTCTAGGCATTGCGGAATCCAGCGTGGACATTTCCACCCAGAAGGGAGCTCAGCAGAGCATTTCCAAAATTGATGCCGCTATCGGAAAGGTTTCAAAGCAGAGAGCAGAACTCGGTGCCGTTCAGAACAGACTGGAACACACCATCCTGAACCTCGGTACAGGAGCAGAAAACCTGCAGGCAGCAGAGTCGCAGATAAGAGACACTGATATGTCCGAGGAAATGGTAAAGCTTAGCAGAACTAATATCCTTTCAGAGGTAGGACAGTCAATGCTTTCGAGAGCTAACAGTGCACCTGATGGAGTTCTCAACCTTCTTCAGGGTTGATAGGAAGAGGTAAAAATACATAATTGCTATCATAGTATCAATTACGTGACAAATTTTACTTAAAATGCTATAATAATAGCAGAAAGGAGATTTGTCATGTTATATATGCTCGACACACCATCCGACATAGCCACCAGGCTGGCAAAAAGAATGAAGTCCATACGAAAAAGGCGTAAGATAACCCAAAAGCAGATGGCAGCAAGAAGCAATGTGAGTTACGCAACGCTTAGAAAATTCGAAAGTACCGGACAGATCTCATTAGAATCATTCATAAAGCTTTGTATGGAGCTTGGCTTGACAAATGAACTCAACAATCTGTTTTCAACTCCTGTATATAACAGCATTGAGGAGGTAATAAATGAGCAAAAGTAAGGTGCTGGACGTTTATTACAAAAACAGGCATGTGGGGACGCTGGCGGAAATGGCCGACAAGAGAATAGCGTTTCAGTATGACCGGGAGTGGATCAGAACCGGTTTTTCGATAAGTCCGCTGTCATTGCCGCTTTCAAACGAGGTATTTGTTCCGAGTGAGCGGTCAGTTGAGCGTTTTGGAGGTCTCTTTGGGGTGTTTTCCGACAGTCTTCCCGATAGTTGGGGAGAACTTCTGCTGGACAGATATTTAAGCTCAATCGGAATCAGCAGAGAAAAGGTTTCTACTCTGGATCGCTTAGCTTATATAGGCACTTCGGGGATGGGGGCATTGGAATATATTCCCGCTAAAAATACTGACTTTGATGTAATTGGTTCAAAGTTGAATTTTGATGAAATAGCAAAAGAATGCGGCGAGCTTCTTTCGTCAAAGCTGTCTGACAAGATTGATGTTCTGTTCAAATTAGGAGGCTCGAGCGGAGGAACAAGACCTAAAGTTTTATTAAGCGAGCAAGGCAGAGAATGGATTGTCAAGTTCCCTGCTCAAAATGATCCGAACATCAGCGGAAAACGTGAATACGATTATTCGCTATGTGCAAAAAAATGTGGGATTACAATGACTGAAACGCAGCTTGTGAGTTCGGAGGTCTGCGAAGGCTATTTCAAAACAGAACGATTTGACAGACAAAATGGCTCAAAGATTTTCACCACAACCTTTGCCGCTCTTCTTGAAGTTGATTTCAGAGCTCCGTCTTGTGATTACGAAACATTTATGAAACTGATAAGGGGAATCACAAAGGATAATTACGCAGATAAGGAGCAAATGTTTAAGATTATGTGTTTTAACGTAATGACACATAACAATGATGACCATGCTAAGAACTTTTCATTTCAGTATACTGAAGATCGAGGATGGAGACTTGCACCGGCGTATGATCTGACATACAGTGATACATATTGGGGAGAGCACACTACATCTGTTAATGGAAAAGGAAAGGATATTCTCGATGCTGATCTTATTCTTATAGGCACCACTGCGGGAATAAAGGAAAGCGTTTGCAAAGAGCACATACATACCATAAAGGAAAATACGCTGGAACTATCAGAGTACATAAACAATACTCATCCTGACAGAAAACGAGTGTCTGTGAAGAAACGTATGCAGGATCTCCTTGATAAATCTTGAAAATAGGGCTTTACCTTAAATGTAAGCAACAAAAATTGCCTTCAGTGCGAAGGCAATTTTTTTGACTTTATTTTGTTATGTACTCTGCATTTATTATTTTGGTGACGTCGCCGCCCCAGTCTTCGTGAAGTGTGCGAACACATTCGATGTTTTCGTGGGTGAGGCAAAGTTCAAGGAAGCAGAGGTAGATGCCCATGTCGATTCTGTTAAAGAAGGGGACAAGGTCGGCGGGCATTATGCCGTTTCGGCCGGGCTTTCTTGTACGGAAAACCATTATGCGGTTGTCCACGTGTTCTACCACCCAGGGCTGAGAGTTGCAGGCACTGGGGGCAAAGCGGGCGATATCGGAAACTCCGGGAATCGTATCGCCGAACCAGCCCATTTCCAGGTCCTTTCGCTTGGTTTTGTCGATGGACTTTCGGAATTTGCCGCTTTCGGCTTTTGATATGGCAATCATGATGACAAAATCAAGGCCGTTATATGCTTTTTCTTCTGTCTTTCCGAGGCCGAACCAGAGAGTGGCGATATCCATTGAGGTTAATAGTAAATCCATCTGTTCGCCCAGGTAGCCTATGTTTCTCAGATATCCGTCTTTAGGCTCTGAATAGAGGAAAAGGCAGTATTCGGCACCGCGAGCGGCATTGGTTTCTGAGGCAGGGACAATTCGCATTTCGGTTTTTATATCAGAGAAGAGTGGGGTGAGATTTTTGTACATCTTTTCGATTTCAGATAACTCTTCTTGTGTGATTGCGTGATCTCCAAGACCTCTGAACATATGGAAGGATTTACGCTTGTACATCATTTTGTACATCGTTTCGTTATTTATCATAGTGCTCCTTATGCTCTGAACTCAATTGTTCTGCCGGGTGCACCTACCTTGCCGTCTGCAAATACTGCCTCGCAGTATACCTGGTAAACATCGGCAGCAGGAAGCTGGAAGGGAAGTACGGCAGCTGATTTCTTTTCTTCTGCAGATACGCTTCTGAGAGGGAAGAATTGGAAATCAACGGAGCCCTTGCGGTAAACGTTGTACTTAACGGCACCGGGTACATCATTCCAGATGAGAAGGAAGGATGCAATGCCGTTCTCAATATGAAGCTCCTGCATAGCGAAGCCGGAGGGAGCTGTTTCGTCCTTGGGCTGTTCGGGAGCGTACATAAGGGGTTTATCAATTGTAAATGATGTGTCGATTGCAGGCTTAAGGGGAGCAAGTTCGGGTCTGTCAGATGCAAGAATAGCATCACATACAAGCTTGGCAAACTGAGTTGCACCGTATTCCTGAAGGTGAGTATTATCGGAAACGCCGTCGGCATATGCTCCGTCAGGGAACGCACCGGGAGCTGCCCAGAGGTAAATGAGCTTGGACTCTTCGGGGCCGATTTCGTTAAGGTAATCAACTGAAAGCTTACAAAGGTCAATAACGGGAATGTTTTCTTCTGCACCGACCTTTTTCATGGGTTCTGCATAGTTTCCGAAGGAAGCCACAAAGGTACCGGAATTGCCGTCACAGTTTCTGCGGGCAATAGGAGTTACGAGAACAAGCTGAATTCCTCTCTCGCGGCAGGAGCGAACGTACTTTCTGAGCCAGAAGGGGAAGTCCTCGGGAGAAACGTAACGGTTGGGACGTACTGCTGTGGCGTCGTTGTGACCCCACTGAATAAAGCAATAGTCTCCGGGAGCAGCTAAAGCAAGAATTCTGTCCCACTTACCTTCGTTTATGAAGGAACGTGCACTTCTTGCACCGATTGAACGGTTTTCAATGTTGAAGCCGGGTGTTTCATAGATGTGATTCTGGGGATAGAACATGTCGGGAGACTGAAGCTCCTCTGTTGTCTTTCCGGAATTGAAGAATCTGTATAATGTCTGACCCCAACCGGTCTGAGGATAGTAGTACTTGTCATAGGACTGAACGGTTGAATCGGAAGCAAGATAGATTGTAGGCTTAGCCTTGGGAGCCTTCAAGGGAAGTTCTTCGTAGCTGATGTCAGTTATGGTAAGCTCCTTAACTACTGCGTCGCATTTTTCTTTTGCTTCATCGGGAACAAAGAACTGAAGAAGAGTATCGTCTTCAACAGAACAAAGCATGAAATCAGCTGTAACTGTTTCGCCTGCAGGAACTGCAACGGCGTTAAGCTTAAGAATATTGTTGGCATAGCAGCTTACCTTAAGCTCTTCGTCAGAGGAGTTCTTAAAGGATACTGTCCACTTGCCGTCCTTTATTCCGGTGGCTTTTCTGAAGCCGAGACTTTCAACAAAATTGTATACGCCGAAGCCGGTGGACTCTGTTTCAGTCCAGCTTAATGACTTAAGAACGAGGCTCTGATTTTCGATTTTGAACATATCGGATGAGGATGCCCATGAAGTATCTTCATAAACAGGCATTCTTTCTGTGTAAATGCCCTTATCCCACCCTTTTGCTTCGTTGGGATATGTTATTATTACAGGTTGTAAACTCTCATAAAACATAATGATACCTCTCTATAGATATTTATGATGGTGGAATTATATCATTATATTGATGGGAAAGAAATAGTGAGAAAGAATATGATAGCTTTTTGATAAAATGATTAGTAGACTTTTTGTAGCGGATGTGGTTTCATATAGTTACTGTATTTGGAGGTACAACATATGTATATGAAAAGTCTTGAGCCTGACAGTCCATTAATGGAAGGCTTTGATTTAATAAAAAATCTTTTCTTCATAAATATATTCACGGTTCTTTGCTGCATTCCGGTGGTTACTATCGGGGCAGCACTGTCAGCCATGCATTATTCTTGCCTCAAAGTGGTCAGAAATGAGGAAGGGTATGCTGCAAAGATGTATTTTACTGCATTTAAGCAGAATCTTAAGCAGGGAATTCCAAGCTCGATAATAAGCATAGGTGTTGTTGCTTTCATCTTATTTGATTTCTGGTACATGGTTAATATTGATACCGTTGCAAGGGAAAACGGTGTGGAGTTATGGTTTTCGGCTCCGGTATTCGTCACTCTTCTTATAGTGTCATTCTTTGTAGTTATCACATTAACCTGGTATTTCCCGGTAATGGCTAAATTCGAGGCAACAATAGTTCAGAACATTAAAAACTCGGGACGACTTGGTTTGTCACACATTCTGGTGACTATATTGATGGTTGTTCTCAATGTGATTCCTTTTGTAATCTGCTATTTTATTCAGGTATTAAGTCCTGTTCTGTTTATTTTCGGACTTTCCGTGCCTGCTTATTTTGGGGCAAAGCTTTATGATAAGATTTTTGCCAAGGTGGAGGAGAAGAATGTTTGAGAAGATCTTCAATCTTGACGGAAAATTAATGAGAAGCCTGTTCAAGGCGGCAGATATTTTGTGGCTTAATTTTCTTACGGTGTTGCTTTGCGTACCTGTTTTTTCAATTGGTCCTGCACTTTCGGCACTTTGCTACAGTTGTCTTAAGATGGCCAGAGACGAAGAGGGCAGCGTAACAAAAATGTACTTTGCGGCGTTCAGGCGTAAATTTGGTCAGACTGTGGCACTGGGACTTCTTGTTACGGTAGTTTTTGTTATCTTTGCGGGTGATATTTATGCAATCTGGAGAGGATACGCAATATTTCCCCCTATCGTGAAGCTTGCTTCATACGTTGCTATGGCGGTTATTCTGTTTGCTTCGTTATATATATTCCCAATGCAGGCACGATTTGAGAACCGAATTCCCGTAACGATAAAAAATGCGTTCTGGGCGAGCCTTATAAAGTTTCCCAAAACGCTGTTGATGTTGTTGTGCTGGTTGTTTCTGCCGGCGTGTATTTTGTTTATATCCGGGAATTTCACTCCGGTTTTCCTGCTTTTCGGGCTCGGTTTCCCGTCCTACTTCAGTGCGAAAATATATGATTCGTTTTTCAAGGAGATTGAGGACAGAATCAGGAATTCAAATGGTGAAGATTAAAGGCTTTTCTGTAGGCATCGGGAGATACTCCATATTCTGCCTTAAATTTATTCTGAAAATGAGACTGACTTTTATAACCAAGCATTGCGGAAATTTCCGCGATGCTTATTTTTTCTCCGCTTCTGAGTAGTTCCAATGCCTTTTCAAAGCGTTTTCTTTTAATAAATTCAGAATAATTCTCGCCTGTGTTTTTTTTGAACAGTCTTGACAGATACTCGGGAGTAAAGTCAAAGCGGGCAGCGGTTTCATTCAGATTAACGGTGGCAAGATTATTTGATATGTACTCGAGAATGGCATCGGTCTGTTGCTGTTCTCTTGTCGTAGAATCCGATGAAGCAAATGTATCACGGAAATCAGCAATTTGATTGGCAATGGTTTTGAAGAGACGTCCGATTCCCCTGTTAATGAATAATTCCTCTGTAATGTTTTTGTCGAAATACTTATCAGGACAATTCTGGGAAATGAAATAGAGTCGCACGGCATACCATACATCACAGGAATATTGCATAAGTATTCGACTGCTGTAGTGGATGCCATCTCTTACAAGACCGGATAAACGATCCCCTTCATCATTAATGGACTGGATTACTTCCTCATAGTTTTTTGCAATAAGATTATCATATATATAATTGAAGCTAAGGGCCAGGGGCGCCTGCAGACTTGAAACACACTCATGAAGATATTCCGATGTGACAGGGGCGGAAAAACCAAGATATGCACTATAATCAGTGGAACGAGCAAGAAAACTACATTCCTCAGAAAGCTCAGCCATAGTTTTTACCGCACCTGAAAAATAGACTGTGGAATTTGCTTCAGGGGTAATATTATATATAATCTGACGGAGAGAACCTACAAAAGCTCTTGTACTGAATATAGTACTATCATAATTCAGGTAACAGAATATCAGGTCGTTCTGAATTTCCGTAAAGTGAACAACATAGGATGCAGACAGAAGATTTTGACAGGCTCTGTGAATGGTGGCAATCACTTCGCGGGAAGAAGGATGACCATCCTTTTTTTTGTGC
This sequence comes from Lachnospiraceae bacterium, assembly GCA_024403375.1. Lineage (GTDB taxonomy): Bacteria > Bacillota > Clostridia > Lachnospirales > Lachnospiraceae > RGIG3528. The sequence continues at coordinate 9,400 of JAKSRZ010000036.1, read as the reverse complement.
TCAATTACCAAAACACAAAAATCAGGACCGCTTTTTTCTGTGAAAAGATTATAAAAACTTGTCTTAAAAAAATTATTCAAAATGTGTTGACCTCCTATTGACATGAGACAAATATATCATAAAAACAGAAAGATGTCAAAATTACACAACGCAGTTAATAAAATGATTATATGTGTAACGCAAATATACACATAAAAGTTAGAATATCGCAATTGTGCTGTAAGAATAAATATGTTAGAGTCATAGTGCATCCAAATGTAATTATTAATGATTTTAGTGGATTCATTGATGAACTTTTTGGTGAAAATGCACAATTGGTCGGAGGACTTTTTATGGGTTACAACAGAGGAAAATTTCTGAATATTTCCAAAAGATTAGTTTCGGCAGCCCTTGCTATGATGCTGGTGGTGGCAGATGCTCCTTCAGCTTTTGCCCTGGCTGCGGGAGGAGATCCTCTTAAGGATAAATATTCAGGCTTTGAAGGAAGAAAAGTAGACTGGGCATATGGAGCGAGCGAAAATCTTATTTCCTACTCCAAAACCATGGATAAACTTAAAAACATTCCTTATGCATCAGAGACTATAGATGTTGATCTTAGCACAATCAGAGATGAGAGCGGAGTAATCGGTACCATTGATTGGGAAGGAAGAAAGGCAGTATACTCAGATGCTAAATCAGAAAAAACAGAATTTGAGGTAACTGTTAAGGAAGATGCCCTGTATTCAATTGAAATTGATTACTGGCTTCAGACAGGTATGTCCGATTCTGCAAAGAGAGCTCTCTATGTAGATGGTGACTATCCGTTTACAGAAGCAGGCGATCTGGAATTCTATCGTTTCTTCAAGGATGAAGGAGAACCTATCCTTAACTCCATAGGAAACCAGACAAGACCTAAGCAGATTGAGGTACCCGGCTGGTATTCACAAGGCCTGACAGATACTTCAGGTATTACAACAAATGAATTTCTTATCCACCTTACGCCCGGAACCCACACACTTACATTTGTAAATACAAAGGTAGGCATGTACATTTCAGGAATTCGTGTGGCTGCTCCCAAGGTTCTTAAGAGCTATGCTGAAGTCGCTGCCGAATATGCTTCAAAGGGTTACACCGAAACAAAGGCTGAAAAGATTGAGTTCCAGGCTGAGCTTAATGCGATTCTCAAGAATGATCCTACATTAAGAAGAGAGAATGATGGTGATCCTCTTGTACATCCTGTATCAGGAACAAGCAGAATGCTTAACGTAATCGGTGCATACCGCTGGAGAACAGGTAACCAGAGCATTACATGGGAATTTGAAGTTCCTGAGGACGGCTTATACAAAATCGGTTTGTATGTAAAACAGATGTGGAACGACGGTCTTCCTTCATACAGACAGATTGAAATTGACGGAGAGATTCCTTTTAAGGAATTTGAAATTTATAAATTTGAATATGACACAAACTGGAAAGTACATGAGTTAGGTGAAAAAGGAAATCCCTATTCCTTCTACCTCACAAAGGGTAAGCACACCATTACAATGACAGTTAAGATGGGTGACCTTTCAGAAATCCTTGAATCAATTCAGGACGATATAGCAGTCATTTCCGATATGTTACTTGACATAAGCATGATTGCAGGTTCATCACCTGACCCTAACTACGATTATCAGTTCTTCAAAAAGATTCCTGACATGGAAGACAACATGAAATACCTTGTTGACAGCCTTTCATACAAGTATGAACTCTGTAAGGGAATTTCAGAAAAGATGCCTGCAATGGGCAACAACTTCCTTTCCATCAGAACAGATATCGAAAAGATGCTTAATGATCCTTTCTCCATCGCAAAGCGTTTCGGAGCACTTCAGGATTCACAGACAAGCCTTTCAGAGTGGTATCTGGCACTTCAGAGTGTGCCTCTCGTAATCGATGAGTTTTACGTTGGTGCTCCTTCTGAAAAGTGGGAAAGCGTATCATCAAACTTCTTCCAGAAGCTGGCAATTACTTTCCAGCAGTTCCTTACATCCTTCACAAAGGACTACGATAACGTAGGCTCCGTACTTGCTGAGGATGTAGTTGTTAAAGATACTATTGAGGTATGGATTGCAAGAGGTACTGAGTGGGCAGAAGTAATCAAGGAAATGGCAGATGAGGACTTCACACCAAAAACCGGTATCGCCATTGACGTAAACGTGCTTCCCGGTACTCAGCTTGATGCCGGAAACGTAAACGCCATCATGCTTTCCATTACATCTGGTAAAGCTCCTGACGTTGCACTCGGTGTAGACGTTACATCACCTGTAGAATTCGCGATTCGTGATCAGGTTTATGACCTTTCAAAGCTGAACGGCTTCGATGAGGTTGAGGACAGATTCGTTGAAGCGACACTGACTCCTTATAAGTACAGAGGCGGTGTTTACGCAATTCCCGAAACAATGAACTTCAACGTTATGTACTACAGAAAGGACCTCCTGAAGAAATACGGAATCGACCTTCCTGATACATGGGAAGACCTTTACGAGTTTGTTCTTCCGGCCCTTTACCAGAACGGTTTTGAGTTCTACTTCGCAAGAGACTTCTCCCAGTTCCTTTTCCAGAACGGAGGAAGCTACTACACAGAGGACGGCCTCAAATCAGCTTTGGACACACCCGAAGCATATCACGCATTTAAGGAGTACACAGAACTCTTTACAAACTATAACGTTCCTGAAACCGCTAACTTCTACCAGTACTTCCGTTCAGGTATCATGCCTTTGGGCGTAGGTGACTTCAACATGTACATGCAGCTTCAGGTAGGTGCACCGGAAATCGCCGGCAAGTGGGGCATCATTTCACTTCCCGGACACACAACCGCTGACGGCACAATAGACAGAACAGCAGGTGCTATCACAGAAAAGGGCGACATTATCCTTAAGCAGTCCGATAAGCCTGAACAGTCCTGGGAGTTCCTTAAGTGGTGGTCCAGTGCAGAGGTACAGACACAGTTCGCTAAGGAAGTTGAAGCGATGATGGGTGCCGAAGCAAGATGGAATACAGCAAATAAAGAGGCTTTCTTAAGCCTTTCATGGAGCGATGAAGACATCGAAGCTCTTAACGAAGAGTGGAAATGGGCAAGAGAAATTCCTACAGTTCTTGGTGGTTACATGACAGCACGTCACCTTACAAATGCTTGGACAAGCGTTGTAATCAGTGGTAAGGACGTAAGAGAATCTCTGGAGCAGGCAGTTAAAGATATTAACCGCGAGCTTAGAATGAAACAAGAAGAGTACGGGGTAATAGCTGATGAGTAAAGCTAATACAAAAGTCACAGGTGCTAATAAGCAGGAGCTGAGTGTGGCACGTAAAGCCAACATGAGGCGCTTCTGGCACAAAAACTGGATGGGATACGCCTTCCTGGCACCCTTCGTAATACTTTTTACAATATTCGTTGTAGCACCTGTAGTTACGGCTATCGGTCTTTCCTTTACGGATTACAACATGATGCAGACACCTCACTTTGTAGGTGTAAACAACTACAAACTCCTTTTCCTGGATGATGAAGTATTTATGACAGCCATGTCCAACACAGTAAGATTCGCAGTCTTCACCGGTCCTATCGGTTACCTGCTTTCCTTCTTTGCCGCATGGGTAATCAACCAGTTAAAGGCAAAGAGAGCATTTGCCCTCGCATTCTATGCACCCTCAATTACTTCCGGTGTAGCGATGACAAATGTATGGCTGGTTCTTTTCTCCTCAGATAGAAGAGGTTACTTAAACTACTTCCTCATGAACATGGGACTCATTGATGAGCCCATTCTCTGGAACACAGATCCCACATACATCATGGGCGTCGTAACCTTCATTTCACTCTGGATGAGTATGGGTACAGGCTTCCTTGTATTCCTGGCAGGTCTTCAGAATATGGACCGTTCCCTTTACGAGGCAGGCGCCATCGATGGCGTAAAGAATAAATTCCAGGAGCTGTTCTACCTGACACTTCCTGCAATGAAGCCTCAGCTTCTGTTCGGTGCCATCAACTCCATTACATCATCCTTCGCAGTATTCGATATTGCGGTATCTGTAGCAGGTATGCCCAGCCCGAACTATTCAGCTCATACCATTGTTGCACACCTTTATGACTATGCGTTCATTCGTTTCCAGATGGGTTATGCATCCGCCATTGCGGTTGTTCTTTTCCTTATAACCTTCATCCTTGGTAAGGTCGTTATGAAGGCACTTTCATCCAAGGACGAGTAGGAGGAAATGATATGTTAAAAATTAAATGGTTCAAAGGACAATGGATACATATCACTTTCTCTAAGGTGCTTTTGTATCTGGTAATGCTTCTTCTTGTAGCATTTACCGCACTTCCTCTCGTGTACGTTGTAGTTACGGCATTCAAACCTCTTGATGAGCTGTATATCTACCCTCCGAGATTTTATGTTTCACATCCCACAACAAAGAACTTTTCCGACCTGGTAGTAACACTGGGAAGCTCAACGGTTCCTTTTACAAGATACATCTTTAACAGTGTACTTATCACTGTTGTAGTAGTATTCTTGACAGTTATCGTTTGTTCACTGGCTGCTTACTCACTTGTAAAGTTCAAGCCTGTAGGCGGAAAATTCCTCTTTGACCTTATCCTTATTGCCCTGATGTTCTCGGCACACGTTACAAAGATTCCGAGCTACCTCATCGTTAATAAGTTGGGACTGGTAAATACCTATTGGTCACTGATTCTCCCTAACGTTGCCGTTGCATATAACTGCTTCCTTATGCGACAGTTCATCACACAGTATCCTGATGAACTTATAGAAGCGGCCAGAATCGACGGAGCGGGAGAGTTTAAGATTTTCGTAAAGATGGTTATGCCCGCACTGGCACCGGCATGGTCCACACTGGTCGTTTTCTCATTCGTAAGTAACTGGAACGACTACTTCTCACCACTTATTTACATTACGAGCCAGGCAATGAAGACATTACCTCTTGCATTAAAGACAATCGGTTCAGGTATCGGACGTGCCGGAGCAACAAACGCAGCCGCACTTCTGACTACACTTCCTACAGTTATCATTTTCACAGTCATGCAGGGTAAGGTTATGGAAACCATGACATATTCCGGTATTAAGGGATAAAGGGAGGACGAAATGAAAAGGCTTAAAAGAATAAGCATTTTTATGCTGACAGCAATAATGTTGCTGCTATCGGCAAGCAATTCCGTCCTTGCCGACACCACAAACTATGTTACCGGAAACAATAACTCACGTCAGCCCGTTCCCGAGTGCTATATTGTTACAGAAACAATTAACAACATCGGTGATTTTGAGGACAAGAACATCTTCTTCAAAAACCCTCAGGACCTGTTTATTGACTGCTATGACAACATGTATGTCGTTGACTCCGGCTTTAAGAGAATTGTCAAGTTCAACAGTGATCATGTTGTTACTGCAATTTATACATGCCCCGGAAAGGCATTCAATAAGCCTTCGGGAATATTCGTAGACGATGACGGAGATATGTTCATTGCAGATACTGAAAACAATCGTATCGTGCATCTTTCTCCCGATGGAGAGCTTGTAGAAGAGTTCGGAAACCCTGTCAGCGATCTTGAAACAGGCAGCGTATTCACACCTACAAAGCTTCTGGTAACCAACACCGGATACATTTATGTTGCCAACAACGAAAACATTATGTCACTTGATGGTAATGGTGTTTTCAGAGGAAACTACGGACAGACAAACATCGGCTTCAGCTTCTCCGAAATGCTCGGCAGAATGTTCAACTCAGAAGAAAAGCAGCTCTTCGCAAAAAAGAGAACAGCTTCTTCCTACATCAACCTTTGCTACGGTGCAGATGGAAACATCTACGCAACAAGTAATGAGCGTGAAGAAGGCGAAATCAAAAAGCTGAACGCTATTGGTACAAACGTTTACCGAAAGTACAAAACAGTCGGAAATAAGATGCGTAATCCTATCAAAGACTGGATTAACAACAACATCTTAAAGGCAGTTGTAGCGGGTACAAGCTTCAAGTTCGGTGAGTACTTCAACGATCAGGGAATGTACATCGAGCCTAAATTCGTTGATATATGTGTTGACGATGACGGTATCGTAACAGTAATTGAAGGACTTAACGGTAAGGTTTACCAGTACGACCAGGAAGGCCGTATGCTGGTGGCTTTCGGTGGACTCGGAGAGCAGAAGGGAACATTCACAAACCCTTCAGCCATTGATGTAGACAGCAAGGGACGTATTTACGTACTTGACCAGATTACAGCAAATATTCAGGTATTTGAGCCTACAGAGTTCATAACAAACATCCACGAGGCAACATCAACATACCTTAGCGGTGACTATCAGAAATCTTACGAACTTTGGAGAAAAGTTCTTGCCACTGACGAAAACTACGACCTTGCTCACGTAGGTATTGCAAATACTTACTATAAGCAGGGAATGTACAAGGAATCAATGAAAGAGGCAAAGATTGTCGGCGACAGAGGCGTATACACCTTGGCGTTTGATGAGTACAAGTACGTTGTTCTCCGTGAACACTTCCTTCCCATCATACTCCTCGCTTTGGCAATAATTATTGCGGTAATCGTTCTTGTAAAGCTTTTCCTTAAGATGGCAAACAAAGGCTATTGGGACTTTATCAGAGATAAATCCAAGCCTATGAGTATCCCCAGAGGAATCGCATACGTGTTCTACGCACTGTTCCATCCCTTTGACGCACTTGAAGGCCTGAAGAACAACAGAGCACGAATCAACTGGGCAGTACCGATTATTATTTTCGCAATGGCATATGCAGTGAGAATTGGATACCTTTACGTATGTCACTTCCCTCTTGCATCTATCGAAACTGAAAATATTCACCCCATGCTTGAGCTTGTAAAGCTTCTTGCGGTTCCTGTTTCATGGATCCCTGCAAGCTTCATGGCAACAAGTATTTCAGGCGGTGAAAGTAAGGCGAAGGAAATCACATTTGCATCCTCCATCAGCCTTGCACCCTTCATCGTTATTAATCTGCCACTTATGTTCCTGTCTCACATAATGAGCCAGAGCCAGAAATCATGGTACGGTATCTTCACAGCATTGGCATACATCGGAATGTTCATCATTCTCTTCATTGCTATGATGGTGCTCAACAACTACAGCTTTGGTAAGACAATCGGAATGATGCTTGTCTCAGCATTCCTTATGGCAGTGTTATGGCTGGTAATACTTCTTTGTTACGTACTTACCGGTCGAATGATCCAGTTTGTAATTTCAGTAATTAATGAGTTCAGACTAAACTTCCTGTAAAACGGCGAAAGGAGAAAAAACAAACATGGCTAAGTTTTTGAAAGAAAGACTTGGAACCATCATTTTCATCGTAATAGTAGCCGCTATGGTGCTCTGGGGAACCTTAAGCATCAAGGAAGCAAAAAACAATGCTATTACATTCAGCGATGAATATGAAGCTCCGGAAGCAACCGCAAATCTTCTTGAAGAAGGAGAGTACAAGCAGGTTGCAAAAAACAGCAATCTGGAGCTCTGGTACAATGATACAAAAGGAACCATACAGATTGTAAACCTTGAAAATGGTTATGTATGGGACTCGATCTATAACAGCAACAAAGTTGGTACAAAGAAGCTTAATGCACAGTGGGAAGCATATTGTAAATCAGCTATTACAATGTCCTACAACGACCTTAAAAAGCGTGACTCAGGTGTTAAAAAGCTTTATGCAGCCAAGGACTGCGGATTCCTTTCCAGCGAACCTTTAGAGAATGGTATTGCCGTAACATACGGATTCTTGAAACCCGGCATCTATGTAACAGTGGAATACATTCTTGACGGAGACAATCTTCTTGTAAGAATTCCCTGGGAAAAGATCAGAGAAGAAAGCAGATATGCAGTTTCAACAATTGAGGTTATGCCTTACCTTGGAGCATGTGGCAACGAAAATGAAGGATACATCTTATATCCTGACGGAAGCGGTGCTATCACAACCTTCGAAAAGGTAGGAGAGCGTCCTTCCAACATTAAGGCAGCGACATACTACTGCTACACAAACAAGTTCGTATCCATGCAGAACCTTATGGATACTACAAAGTATGACAGATACACAGCAGCTCTTCCCGTATACGGAATCAAAAATGCAGACAACGCAGTATTTGCTTTCGGTGCCAAGGGTTTTGAAAACTCAGGTATTGTAGTATATCCTTCCGGATACGTTATCGATCTTAACCACGCTTCATTTGAAGTTTATACAAGAAACGTGTTTAACGTAAACATGAGTAATATTTCTACAGAAAGCGGTTCTGCAACAGGCGGTATGGTACAGCGTGTTGATAAGAAAGTAATAGAGCAGGACGTAGAAATCCGTTACGCATTCCTTTGCGGAGATAAGGCTGACTATTCAGGAATGGCTGACGTTTACAGAAGCTACCTGATTGAGAACGAAAAAATCAACAAGTCAGTTGACACAGGGAACTTCTCACTTGGCCTCAGCGTTCTTATGGGAGCTGAGAAGGAAGGAATTATCTACAACGAATACATTAAGATGACTGACTTCGAACAGCTTCTTAATATGGTTGATACACTTAAGGCTGCCGGAGTTGACGGTGCTGATGTTATTCTCGATTCCTGGAATTCAGATTGGAACGATTGGGAATACTGGGGACCGGATTCTCACCTTGGCGGAAAGTCAGGACTCAAAAAGCTTTCTAAGTACGCCGAAGAAAACTCCGACGTAAACTTCTACCTCGAAAGCTACTTCTCCTTCGGAAGCGACGGAACAAAGAAGCTTGATGAGGACGAGGACGTTGCGTTCGACGGAATTAACATTGAGATTTCATGGCAGAACATGGACGGTATGAGAACATACTTACTGAATCCTCAGGCTTCTTATAACAGAAACGCCGATCTGCTTAAGAAACTCAACAAGTACTCAGATATTGGTGTTGCTTACGCCGATATCGGACAGTACTGCTACGCAGATTACAATACTTACCATCCTTTTACAAAGTCAGAAACAGCTGCAAAGCTCAGCAGCCTTCTTAAGAACACGAAAGACAATGGCCGAAAGGTTGCTGTCAACGGTTCCAACCAGTACGTTTATGAACATTCTGACTTTATCTACGGATTGAAGGAAGACAATTTCGGTCTTTCAATTACAGACCATTCCGTACCATTTACGGAAATGATTTTCTCAGGTCTCATTCCGTACTGTACTGATGGTGCAGGTAACCTTGCATATGACCTTCAGACACAGAAGCTTAAGTGGGTAGAGTTTGGTGCACAGCCCTTCTTTAAGCTCACAGCAGAATCTGCGCTGAACCTTCGTGATACAAACAGAGCAGTGCTCTTCAGCTCAACCTTTGAAGACTGGCTTCCTGTTGTTACAGAGACATACGACGAATTCAAAAAGAATCTGTCCGGTGTTTATGGACACCAGATGG
>JAKSRZ010000035.1 GCA_024403375.1 Lachnospiraceae bacterium | reverse complement strand
ATGTTTTTTTTGTTTCGCAACACTGATATATCCGTAGTATACACCAATTAGTTTCTAAAAAAAGAAAGATTATTAAAAAAAAATAAATTGGACCGGAACATAAAGAAAAGGCTTGAACGAATTACTTCGGATAAGCCTCTTCTTTATGTTATGAAATCCAATTATTTCAGGTTAAATATCTATGTTCTTTTCTGCCCTTTCCATGCAGACAATTGCCTTAAAAAGGTCGCCGTCAATAGCCAGTGCCAGCTTGCCTCCTTGTAGTTCGGTAAGGCTTTGTGCAATGGATAGTCCCAAACCGGAGCCCTCTGTATTTCTGGATTCGTCGCCCCTTACGAAGCGTTCCATCAGCTCGTTGGGAGATACGTTAAGTCTTGCACTGGAAGTATTTTTGATGATGATTCTTCCAAAGGCGTCATTGGCCTCTGCACTCATATAAACCCGTGTTCCTGTAAGTGAATATTTGCAGGCATTGTTCAGAAGATTGTCCAGAACTCTTGATAGTCTGCGTCCGTCAGCCATAATGGTTATTTCATCTTTCGGCACCTCAGTAATCAGCGTCAGTCCTGCGTTTCTGAATTTTTCCTCATATTCTGCCGCCACCTGTGAAACCAGCACATTCAGATTGCAGGGACCCAGCACAACTTCAAGGTTTCCCGTAGATGCTTTTGAAGCTTCCAGCAGGTCCTCCAACAGTCTTTTAAGCCTGTTTCCCTGCCGATTCAGTATAGTTGCGTACTCAGTAACCTTTTCATTGTCAACAGGCTCATTACAGATTAAGTCAGAGTAGTTGATAATGGATGTGAGCGGAGTCTTAATATCATGAGAAACATTTGTTATAAGCTCCGTCCTCATTCTCTCACTCTTTATACGTTCCTCGACGGCCTTATTCATGCCTTCCGCCGCCTTATTTATTTTTTCTGCAGCCCTTCTGAATGTCGGGAACAGATGCTTTACGTTCGTAGGCTCAGAAAGCCTTCCTTCAGAGAGGTTATCAATTCCTCTTTCAAGCTTAAGGAGCATATAGGAAGAGACAAACATAAATGCCAGCACAAGCATGCCGCAAATCACACTTGCAATGATTGTCCCCTCAAGGTCACCATCTGCCATTGCAGCAAAAAAAAGGAACACAATCACAAGGATAATTGCTGCCAAAGCCGTTCTCCACATAAGATTAAGCTTTTTAATCATATGGTATACGCTTCTGGCAGCAAATGCAGTACCCTTACAAAGCCAGATGCAAATAAGGCCTGTCAGTGTTCTTCTCCAGAATCCCCCAACCTTGATTCTGTGGGCTATATTCATCACAAAGAGAATCACACAAAGTGCCAGTACAAGTCCTGCCCCCACAAGGTACGGAACTATTATGACCGTATGGCTGCTCAGTTCCTCTGCCCCGACCACCAATATGGAAACGATCAGAACATTAATGGCTACAATAACCTCCAACCATATTTTAGAGAGGATATTGTCCTTTAATTCCCCGTACTTTCCATATCTTCCGGCCATGCTGCAAAGAATTACAATCAGAATGGCAAAGAGCGCCAGTGCCACCAAAGCCAGGGCAATCGCTCTGTAACTATATTTGTACACGTGTTCCACATAGGTGTTGATAATGGAGTATCTGTCTAAAAAACCTCTGGAGACATCAATGTAAAGGTACACGACTCGGTTTTCGTCATGGGTTTCATAGGTGTAATACCCTAATCCCTCAATCTTCTCTACATAACTGACTTTATCAGCATATCTTATAGTGAGAGGATCATCGTGGTTAATTACAACATCCGGATCACTTTGTGCCACAAGATTGTCAGCCACCCACATTTCATAAATGAAATTGCTTCGATCATTTACTTTTCCGTCATCATATTTGCTGCCATTATATTCTCTTGACAGCACCATCTGAGCGTCACGCCTGCCGACACTCTGATATAGTTCGTGAAGCGTTGTAAGCTTCCCGTTATATCTCGTATCCAGAACAATGCTGCCTATTGCCACAGATGCCCCATAGGCTCCTGCCAGAACAATCAGCAGCAGGAATATTGTAATCACAATCTTAAGAAGTGCACTTCCTTTTATGCTCCATTTCTGATTTACGTTTTCTTCCATTTTCTTATCCTTCAAATTTGTATCCCCTGCCCCATACAATCTTCAAAAACCTTGGTTCAGCCGGGTTTATTTCAATTTTTTCTCTTATGTGCCTTATATGTACCGCCACCGTACTTTCATTGTCCAACGGACTGTCCTGCCATACCTTGGAATAGATTTCTTTGGGACTGTACACCTTTCCCGGCGTCATCATAAGCAGTTTAAGAATGTCATATTCCTTAGGCGTCAAAGCCGCCTCTTCTCCATCAACTGTCAGCTGTTTTCTTTCATCATCCAGCTCAATCCCCTTTATTCTTATAATGTTGCCGACAGGCTTTTCAGGAGCGGCTGCAGCCCCTAATTGCGTATATCTTCTCAGCTGAGAACGCACACGTGCAACTACCTCCGCAGGATTAAACGGCTTTGTGATATAGTCATCTGCTCCAATGGTGAGCCCAAGTATTTTGTCCGTATCTTCACTTTTTGCGGTAAGAAGAATAACCGGAACATTACTGAACTCGCGGATTCTGACCATGGCTGTGATACCGTCCATAATGGGCATCATTATGTCCATGAGGCAAAGGTGAATTTCTTGATTTCTGACGATTTCCACAGCTTCTGCTCCATTTGATGCTTCCACAAAATTGTAATCCTTGTCGGTAAGATATATCTCCAGTGCACGTAAAATATCACGATCGTCATCGCATATTAGAATGTTATACATAAGAGCTCCCTCATTCATCAATTGATGTGCTTATGTTACTACAAAGGCCATTAATAAAAAAGTGGTTAATTGTTTAAGATTTCTTTAACATTGCCCACAAAAATCTTTGAGGTGCAAATTAATAAGCCCTAATTCTTCGAAAAAGACATTTATTTTCCCGTGAGAACAGTTAAACTATATTCGTAACAGAGCTCATAAATTTATCTGAAGGGAGAAGTCTATGAATAACATGAACGCAAATAACAACAACGGTTTTACACTTGCAAATCCCAATCTCAGACAGCACAACATGGTTTTCGGCTGGGGCTTCGGAGCAGTTCTTCCTCCCTTGGCCCTTCTTTACTTAACCACCGCAAACCGGCAGAATTGTTCAACCTGTGCAAACTACAAACCTTCGTCAACAACTAATTCAGCTGATTTCTTCGCTGTGGGACATGGTTACGAAAAACTGTTTGCAATGGACACAAGAAAAAAATAGTCAATAAAACAGGAGCGTCACATTGTTATATGTAACGCTCCATTTTTGTACTATTCATTATACTCAAAAGCCACAATCGGATTTCTCTTAAATTCGCTGTTTCTGTGCATTCTTTCTATCTTTGCTTTTACTTCTTCGTCTTCGCACTCGCCTGTTCTGATGTATTTATCCAGGGCAGCATATGTAAAGCCGAAGTTGTCTTCGTCGCTGCAGTCCGTAAGGCCGTCCGCAGGAACTTTGTGTATCAGTTCTCTTGGGATGTCCAGTTCGTCTCCCACTGCCATAACTTCCTGAACAGTAAGATTTCTGAGGAGACCCACGTCACCTACTGTGTCGCCCCACATCGTACCCCAGCCGATAAACTTCTCGGAAGCGTTGGTTGTATTGATGACACGACCGTTAATTGACTGGGAAATGGAATAAAGAGTAGCCATTCTGAGGCGTGGCGGCAGGTTCTGAAGTGTCTGCTTGGTAATGTCCTTTCCTTGAGCATTAACAACACAGGAAGCATTTTTCATCATTGCCTGAAAGGCATCCTCAATGTTTACTATTGCATAGGGAATTCCAAGGCATTCAACTACTCTTTTTGAATCGCTGATGTCCTTCTGTACTCCGTTAGGCATAAGCACGCCGAAAACGCGGTCCTTTCCAAGTGCCTCTGCACAGAGTCCGGCAACAATAGTGGAGTCCTTTCCTCCGCTTATTCCCACAACAGCTTTACAGTCCTTACCGTTTACTTCAAACCAGTTCTGAATAAATTCAATGAGCTGTGCCTTGCATTTCTTTGCATCGAAAGCCATAATTTTCCTCCTTAGTGCTGAAGTCTCCAGTCTATACAACGCTGCAGGTAGTCAACGTACTCGGGGTTCTTGCACATTCCCTTGCCCTTAACGTCGGAAATCTTCGCCACATCCTGGCCGTTACATCTTGTAACCTTCATTACAATATTGAGAGGTGTTACCTTGGTATCATTTGAAATATAAGTTCCGATACCGAAAGCGACCTTTGTTTTCTTTGCAAAGTGCTTCTTGAGTTCTGTTGCTCTTTCAAAATTCAGTGAGTCAGAGAACAGTAATGTCTTAGTGCGAGGATCAATGCCAAGGTTGATGTAATGCTTGATCATCTTCTCGCCCCATTCAATGGGATCTCCGCTATCGTGACGAACACCGGAGAAGAGAGTTGCGTAAGTAAGCTGGAAGTCCATTAAGAAGCAATCTGTTGTGATTGTATCTGTAAGTGCTGTACCATTTAATACGCCGTACTCGTCTACCCATGCCTTCATCATATACCAGTTGGAGTAAGCAGGGTTATGCTTGTGGTTACCCTGGCCTACGCACATGATAAACTCGTGAGCCATTGTGCCTACGGGTGTTACGTTGTACTGCTTTGCGAGATAAACATTGGATGTACCTACAAAGTTTCCGTTGGAGGTAACAATCTGTGAGAGCTTTTCTACAGCCAGTGCCTGCGCTTCTGCTGAAAGACGTCTTCTGAGGCCGAATTCAGAGAATGCACCAAGGTCATATTCTCCCGCAACAAGCTTCTGAATCTTCTCATCCAGCTTAGCCTTGAAGGAATCCATAAGTTCATCGTACTTATATGCCATTCTGAAATATACTTCATTCACAATCGCAAGTGTGGGAACCTCGTACATGGAAGTGTTAAGCCATGAACCTGCGGCCTCAATTGTAAGGCCCTGCTCTCCGTCGGTTGTTATTGTGAACTCTTCAAAACGAGGCTGCCAGAGGCGGAGAAAGTCAACATATGTTCCTTTAATCCACTTAATCTTGTCAAGATAAGCCAGCTCATCCTCGGTAAATCTTAATGTGCAGTAGTGCTTAATCTGCTCCTTGATTTCTTCAACAATTTCAGGTGTAAATACTACATCTGTATTTCTGCACTTAAAGGACCAGGTTGTCTTGTAGTCACTGAACTGATGATAAATTACCTGTCCCATGGAAAACTTGTACATATCATTTTCAAGTAAAGAAACGATTATAGGTCTTAATTTCATTTGATTTTCTCCTTTAACACCTCAATTTGTTTAACAACTTCGTCAACAACCTTCTTGACTGTACCCTCTTCGAAGGGATTATCAAGCTTTGCAAGCTTTAAGAGGCTGAAGTAGCCCTGGCTGCCGCCGGCCTTACAAAGTGTGAGATAGTCATTCCATGCCTGCTCTTTGTTTTCCAGTGATTTTACATAGAACTGGAATGCACATACCTGTGCCAATGCATAGTCGATGTAGTAGAAGGGATACATGAAAATGTGCTGCTTCTGCATCCAGAATCCGCCTTCTTCAAGGAACTTATTTCCGTCATAATCACGCCAAGGAAGATACTTTTCTTCAATTGCATGCCAGATTGCTCTTCTTTCGGAAGCAGTTGTTAAACACTTCATGCTGGAACTCGTCTACTGCCACAAGGTAAGGTATTGTTTTCAGTGCCTCTGTGAGGTGTGCATATCTGTATTTGTCTGCCTTCTCACCAAAGAAGCTCTCCATCCAAGGGTATGTGAAATGTTCCATGGACATAGAGTGAATCTCGTTAATTTCGCTTGTGGAACCGCACATTTCCGATAAAGGTAATGTTCTTGCCGCAATGTAACCCTGGAAGGCATGTCCTGCTTCGTGAGTAAGCACGTCTACGTCCGCAGATGTTCCGTTGAAGTTGGAGAAGATAAAGGGTGCCTTTCTTTCAGGCAGGAAGGTCATATAACCACCCATATGCTTATTAGGCTTTGTCTCCAGATCGAAGAGCTCGTACTTAGCCATGAAATTAAAGAATTCTTCAGTCTCAGGGGATAATTCCTCATACATTTTTCTTGCTTTTTCAACAAGCTCTGCAGTAGTACCAATGGGAACCGCATTTCCTTCAGGGAATACAAGCTGTTCATCGTAATAGTGGAGCTTATCGACTCCGATGCGTTTTGCCTGCTCTTCATAAAGCTTTTTAACTGCAGGAACGATTACATCAACAACCTGCTTTCTGAATACAGCCACATTGTCGCGATTATAGTCATAGCGCTGCATTCCAAGGTATGCCTGCTCAACATAGCTTTCAAGATTAAGCTTCTTTGCCATCTTTACTCTGAGGGCACAAAGCTCGTCATACTGCTTATCAAGTGTCGCTGAAACACTTTCGTACAATGCAGCCCATGCTTCAAAAGCTTCTTTTCTTTCTGCACGGTCAGTGCTCTGCATATGCTTAAGAAGACCGTAAAAATTAACCTCTTCGCCTCTGAAGGTTGTCTTACAGGAGGCTGCTGTTTTTGAGTAATCCTGTGTAAGATTTCCTTCCTCAATCAGTTCCGGGATAATAATCGGATCAAGTCTCTTAAGCTGCTGCTCTGCATCATAGTTCATAAGTGTGCCGAATTCTTCGTCAAACTCTTTTCTGAACTTTGACTCAAGGCGAGCCTTTATAATCTCCTGCTGAAGAGGCGTCAGCTTTGCTGCCTCTTCTCTTATAAATGCCATCTCACCATCATAAAACTCATCGGCTGTGTTCATGGTATTTCTGATTGATGCAACAGTCACCATGTCCTGCATTGCAGCGTCAATCTCTTCCATTCTGTACACAATCTTTTTCTGCTCTTCGTAAGTTTCTGCAGCTTTGTAAGCCTTTATAGCCTCGCTTACGTCCGCTTTGTACTTTTCAAAATCGGGTCTGACGTATTTGATTTCCGAAAACTTTTCCATTGTATCCTCCGTTATTAAAGCTGTCTCAGCATAAACTGCTTCACGCTGTCCAGCTTACTTTCTTTATATGCTTCCTTACCCGCCTCCTGAGAAAGTGGATACATAATCTGCATATCCAGAATTTCTCCCGGAACTCTTCCGCTTCTCATAGGCTCATAAAAGTTTTCCCTAAAGTCCTCTTCTGATGCATTGGCGAAGGCTTCAGGTTTCATATATCTCAGCTGACGCTTTGTATTTTCAACAAACACCTTAGCCGCCAGGGGTGAAAGCATTTTGTATTCATCCTCCTGAACATCCTGGAATATTTCCGGAAGTTCACTTGCAATGATTCGTCCCTTTTCTCTGTCTATTTTGATTCCAAAAGGTTCAACATCAAAATCTTTCTCGGTAAGCTTAAGTTTCAATACGATTCCGGACTCAGTATTAAACTGGGAACGCTGGTAGTCTGTATCGAAAATAAAATTGCCCAATGAATAAAATATTGCTTTACCCGGGAAGGTTTCATAGTTCATTGGTACGTGTGGATGATGAGCCACAACAATATCCGCACCCATGTCCAGATAGTGCATATATCTTTCTCTTGTATAAGGAGACGGAAGTGCTGTGAACTCTTCTCCATCATGAGCAACTATGATACACCATCTGCAGTTTTTCTTTATTTCTGCAATCTTCTGCTCAACCAGCTCCATGGCACTCCAGTTGAGGCATCCGGGAGTATTGTCCCCCGCCAGTCTGCAGGCTCTTGAGTATCCAACTGCCAGAATACCGATTCCACCTGCATCATTCATATAAATCGGCTTGGAGGCTTCCTCCAGATTCATGCCGGCACCAAGAGTTTTCACACCATGCTTTGCAGCATTTTCAAGCGTATCCTCCATTCCTTGTGCACCTGCATCCATAATATGATTATTGCATATGTTCCATATGTCTGCTCCCAGACTGTCAAAAAAGTCAGCAGCCTTGGGGCTCATACTGTGAACGAGCTGGTTTGCACTGCCGCTCACACTGTTCTTATCGCCCTCTGATAAGGGGCCTTCCACGTTTATAATAAGGTGATCCCCCGAAGACAGAAATTCCTGCACCTTCGGTGATACAAACGTTTCATCATCCCATTTGCCGGACATATACTTATCAAATCCAATATCACCGGTAAAAACCAAAGAGACTTCCCGCTTCATCCTTCTGAACCTCTTTTTCCCTTTCTTCCTTTCTGAAAGCTTCGCCTTAATATTTCTGTAGAACTCGCCGCAAAGGAAGTAGTTTACTTCTGCCCCCATGAACAAAATGAACATACAGAATTCCAGCCATATCATACAAAGAATAATCGTTGTAAGGCTTCCGTAAGTTGCGGACATATTGCTCAGATTATCAATGTAATACGAAAACAGATATGAAAAGAATATCCATCCGAAGGAAGCAAGTATTGCTCCCGGAAGTTCCTTTATCAATGATGATTTTCTGTTTGGCAGGAGCATATATATAAGTGTGAACACCAGGGTAAGAAAGGCAACACTTACAACAAGACGAAAGCTTAAGATTCTTATCAGAAGATCATCGATTCCCGGGAACAGTCTTCCGAAGTGGTCTACCAGTCTTTCGCCCAGGACATAAAGTCCCAGAAGAAGAATAATTGCCAGCGAAAACAGGATTATATAGCCTATGCTCATGGCACGAACCAGGCCATAAAATCTTCTTTCTTTTACGTGGTATACCCTGTTGAGTCCGTCCTTTATAGCCACCGTTCCACGGGAAGCAGGCCAGAGCACAGCCACGATGGTAATGGACAACACCACGCCGGACGCGTTCTGAAAAGCCTCGTCGATTATTGGTATAACATAATCAGCCACTGCGGCAGGAACAATGAATTCCATTGCCGAAACAAGTTCGTCTCTCGAAAAGGGAAGGAACTGCAGCAACGTAAGCAAAAACATTATAAAGGGGAAGAATGACATTATTATATAAAATGCCGCCTGTGCGGAATAGGGCCACACCTGATCCTGTCCCACCTTAATAAATATCTTTGCAATCGGTTCCCATACAGGTTTTAGTCTAAATATCAATCTTTTTATTATCATAATATCAGAAACAGATTCTTACATAGGTTGTGCTCTCTGAAGGGCTTGAAATCATAATACAAGCTGAAACCTTTTCTCTCTTAACGATAATACCGAACTGAACACCGTACTCTGCCTTTAATACATTGGCACCGGTAACTGTTGTGGTTGCCTTAGGTGTTCCGTAGAGGAAATCGTCATCAAGCTCATAGAGCTTACCATTATCAGACTGGGCAATCAGCTCCTTAACAAGCTTATCGATATAGGCTGCTCTGTCTGCATTCTTTGAATCAAATGTAATGATGTACTCACAGTAGCCGCTCATACAGCATTCAGGATCAACCTCAACCTTAGAAACCTCGTTAGTAAGCTTCAAATCGTTAGGTGTAAGACCGATTCTCTTAAGTTCTTCAACTCCGCTGTAGCCGTCCTCGCTGACTTCCTGCTTGTCTTCAGCAACGTTCTTGACAACCTCGATGTACTTTACAGGGATATAGCCGATAACATCGTCATTATAAGCAAAAACAACATTAAAGAATCCGCCGGGAGCCCATGTCTTCTTATCAATGGTCATTTCCAGCTTACCCTTTGACCATGACTTGTATTCATCACTGTTAATAACGAAGGTATGCTTCCATGCTGCGTTGTCAAAGCTCTTCTTAAGTTCAACATTGGCAGGTGCAATACAGACTCTTAACTTGGAGTCAGCCTTTACTCCGCTTGTATTGTCCTTGATGCCCATAACCTGAAGGCCATCGCCCTCCTCAAATACTGCAACACCGCCGTCTGCACCATTGTAGCTCTCTGTTTCCGCAGATGTCTGGCTTGTTGATTTCAAATAAAGGTTAAGACTATAGCCATCAATATTCTTGACTGTAACGTATTTACCAAGAGAATATTCGTCATTACAGCTGTCTCCGCCTACAAATCTTCCATCTGCCCCCTTCTTCACATCAGATAAAGAACTTCCCTGCTCAACGGGAGCTTTTGTAGGTTCAGCCTCCTTAGTAGCTTCGGGAACAGGTGTGGGATCAGGTGCCTGAGTTGCTTCAGGTGCTTCTGCAGGATCAACTTCAGGTGTTTCCACAGGGGTTTCCTGCTCCTTTGCCCCCTCTGTGGGTGCAGGAGTATCTACAGCCGCAGTTGTAGGTGTAGGGTCCTTCTTTGTTACTTCCTGAGTTGCAACCGGTTTATTTTCATCCTGACCGGGCTGAGGTGTTGATACATGTTTTTTATCACCACAGCCTCCGAGAACCAAAGCCAAAGCCAATGTCATAATTACCAATAAATACTTTTTCATTTGTGTAACTCCTTAAATCCAAAAAAATGATTACCCTTAATTGTAAATCTTTTTTCGATGAAAATCAACTTATATACCACTCCTTACATTTATATTAAATAACTGCAGTTTCTTTGACGCTCCTCTTTTTATATGCTATGATTTTAGATGATTCATTCAAGTAAAAAATTTTTTCATTATTTTTTTTCGAAAATGCAACCTGTCCGTTTTTTTACTGTGTATATGGATAGGACGATATATGTAAGGAGTTTGTAATGCAAGATAATCAGATCGTTGACCTATACTGGCAGCGAAATGAGCAGGCAATATCAGAGACCCAGGTCAAATACGGGGCCTATCTGAAAAAAATATCATATAACATCCTTTTTAATGAAGAAGACAGTATGGAATGTGTTAATGACACGTATCTTAAAGCCTGGAATTCCATGCCGCCTCACCGTCCGGCAATGCTTTCCACTTTCCTTGGCAAGCTCAACCGCAATCTGGCCATCAACAAATACAATTCCAACCACGCCGAAAAACGCGGCGGCGGAGAATTCGATTTATCTTTAGAGGAGCTGGATGAGTGCATCCCCGCCAAGCAACGGGATGACGAGCCTTCAATGGAGGAATTGACAAGAGCCATCAATTCTTTTCTGCACGAAGAAAAAAAGGAAGCCCGCATAGTTTTTGTTAAGAGATACTTTTATGCGGAATCTGTGGCAGACATTGCAAAGATCCTGAAAATCAGCGAGAGCAAGGTAAAATCCATGCTCTTTCGCACCAGAAATCGCCTAAAGGACTATCTTGTAAAGGAGGGTTTGATGTAATGGATGCGATGAAACTGGCTTCGGCCATGTCTGAAATAGACGATGACCTTTTGCATGAAGCCGATACTGCTGCAAAGAAGACCGTAATAACCCCTCTGTACAGATCACTCGGTACCTTGGTTGCTGCGGCCTGCCTTGTACTGTTGCTCGGAAGTATGTTCGCCTTCCGCGGCCCCGTTGTTAAGTCCGGACTAAGCTCGGACATAGGCGTTGCCAGAGCAAGCACTTTCGATCAGCTCAATATTGAAATCGAAATTGCGGAATTTCTCAGGAAGAATCTGGAAGTTTCCGAAGGAACAATTTCTCTGATTTCAAAAGACGGTTCCATAATCGAGCAGGAAACACCTTACAGACTTAAAGGTAAAAACCAGATTATGTGGAACATCGCCCCCGCCCAAAGCGAGACCTATTACCTCACCTTGACAGGCGGATTAATCACCAAAACACTCGTTCTGAAATATGATGAATCCAAAAACGAGTGGACAATTAAAAAGAAAACAAAGAAGATTCAATAAAGGAGAAAAAGAAATGAAGAAAACAACAATTGCTGCCATTATGGCAATCACAGTACTTACACTCGGTGCATGCGGAAAGGCTCCCGCAACACAGGCTCCCACTCAGGCTCCTGTTGCTACAGAAGCTCCCCAGGCTACAAGCACTCCCGTTCCCACAGAGGCTCCCAAGCAGTTCGCTGACTGTAAGGAACTTCTTGAGAAGATTTACGATGCTCACAGCGAAGATTTCAGATACCCCGTTGCAGGTGGTTCAGAGGACAACATCAGCTACGAAGGCCCCGCAATTTTCACTCTTGGTACCGGTGAAGCTCTTGATGCTATGACAGGCTTCCCTGTTGCTGAAATTGCAAAGATTGATCAGGCTGCAACAGCAATGCACGCCATGAATGCAAATACATTCACAGCAGGTGCTTATCATCTTACAAACGTAAGCGATGCCTCCGCCCTTGCAAAGTCAATTGCTTCCAATATCCAGAACAGAATGTGGGTATGCGGATGCCCTGAACGCCTCATTGTTATCCAGGTTGATGATGTTCTTATCTCTGCTTTCGGTTTCCAGGACATTGTAGAATACTTCAGAGATACCACTTCTTCCACATTCCAGAACGTTACAGTTCTCGTTGAAGAAAACATTCAGTAATAAACACTGATTTTATGGGGCTATTGATTGTCGTCGCTCGGCAATTGGTTGCCCCTTTCTAATGTGAGGTAGTTATGATTTTTTCAAGTATACCATTCATGTATTATTTTCTGCCGATAGTATTGCTCTTATACTTTATCGTGCCTAAAAAACTCAGGAATCTGGTGCTTCTTCTTGCCAGCCTCTTCTTCTATGCATGGGGCGAGCTGAGACTCAGTGTTCTTATGGTAGCCACAATTACTCTCGGATATGTTTCAGGACTACTTGTAGAGAAAACTGCCGGGAAATGGCTTTCAAAATTCTTTTTGATTTTGTCTACAGTAATAAGTCTCGGTGTACTCGGATACTTCAAATACGCCAACTTCTTCCTGGAATCCATCAGTTCACTTACCGGAACCGAAGCAATCGTTTTAAAGGTTTCTCTCCCTATCGGTATAAGCTTTTACACCTTCCAGGTTATAAGCTATGTAATTGATGTTTACCGCGGTCACGTTAAGGCCCAGCGTAACTTTATTGATATGGCAGCCTACATAGCAATGTTCCCTCAGCTTATTGCAGGCCCTATTGTCCGTTACTCAGATATCGAAGGCCAGCTGAAGGACCGTCCGATAACATCAGAAAAGCTTGCTCTCGGAGCCCGCAGATTTGTTGTCGGTCTCGGCAAGAAGGTACTTATCGCCAACACTCTCGGAGCACTTATAAAGGAATTCAATGCAACTGACGAAAAAACCGTACTTTTCTACTGGTTATACGCCATCGCCTGCACCCTCCAGATTTACTTCGACTTCTCCGGCTATAGCGATATGGCCATAGGTCTTGGTAAGATTCTGGGCTTTGATTTCCCTGAAAACTTCAATTACCCTTACGTTTCCACAAGCATCACCGAGTTCTGGAGACGTTGGCATATGTCTCTCGGCACATGGTTCAGAGATTATGTCTACATCCCCATGGGTGGCAATCGTGTAAAGAAACTCCGCTGGTTCTTCAACATACTCGTTGTATGGGCCCTGACCGGACTTTGGCATGGAGCCGCCTGGAACTTTGTAGCGTGGGGTCTTTTCATGGCCTTCTTCCTTATTCTCGAAAAGCTTTTCCTCTTAAAGCCACTTCAGAAAAGCAAGGTCCTTTCCCACTTCTATACAATGATTCTTGTAATCATAAGCTTTGTGATTTTTGATTCAGCCACAATGGGTCAGGCCTTCGAGGTACTTAAGTCCATGTTCGGCTTCGGCGGACTTTCCTTTGCCAACAGCGAAACATTATACTTCTTACGAAGCTACGCAATCATATTCATTGTTGGAATAATCTTCTCCATGCCCTTTGTTCGAAACTTCTTTGCAAAGGCCGAAAAGAAAGAAAAAGCAGGAAAAGTGCTGGCTGTTCTGGAGACAATCTTCCTTGCCTTCATGATCTTACTTGTAACTGCTTACCTTATCGACGGTTCCTTCAATCCGTTCTTGTATTTCAGATTCTAAGGAGGTATGACATGTCAAAAAAGAAAAATATAATCATCGTCATCCTTATGGCAATCGTAATATATGGCCTTTCCATAGCAGGCTTTGTCTTAAAGGATAAGGACTTCTCAGAAAGCGAACGAAGAACACTTACCAAGTTTCCTAAATTCACATGGGAAACCGCTGATTCCGGCGAGTTCATGGAAAAATTCGAAAAGTACACACTGGATCAGTTCCCGTTAAGAGAGCAGTTCAGAAGTCTTAAAGCAGGCTTTTCCATGTATATCCTCGGTCAGAAAGATAACAATGACTACTACATTAAAAACGGCTACGTTTCAAAGCTTGAGTATCCTCTTAATGAATCCTCCATCGAGTATGCCGCCACCTGCATCGACAGCATATACAATAAGGTCCTCGCAGATACCGATTGCAAAATCTATGGTGTGATTGTTCCTGACAAGAACTATTACATGTCCGACGGTTATCCATCACTGGATTATGAGAAAATGTACGATATTGTTGAAAGCAGACTTCCCTACATCAGTTTTGTGGATGTAAAGCCTCTTTTGAGCATCGAAGACTACTATAAAACAGATACTCACTGGCGTCAGGAAAAGATTACAGATGTTGCAGATACACTTCTTGATAAGATGGGAGCAGAAAAGCCCGTAAGGAACTACACTGAGCAGACTAACACAAAGCCCTTTGCCGGTGTTTATTATGGCCAGATCGGCCTGAAGGTTCCCACCGAGGAGCTTCATTATCTTACAAACAGTGTACTGGATTCATGCACACTGTTCGATATGGAAAATAACAAAACCCTTGGCATATATGACCTTGAAAAGGGTCAGGGTTCAGACCCTTATGACCTTTTTGTGTCAGGTGCCAAAAAGCCTGTAATGGTTATTACAAATCCCAATGCCACTACAGATAAGGAGCTGGTAATCTTCCGAGATTCCTTTGGAAGCAGCATCGCTCCTCTCCTTGCTGAAAGCTACGCGAAAATCACCCTTGTGGACACACGCTGCATTCAGCCCGGATATCTTGCAACCTTCCTGAAGCTTGAAAATCAGGATGTACTGTTCCTCTACAGCACAATGGTTCTTAACAACAGCGTAGAATTGCTTAAATAGTCCTCAATATAGAGAAAAAAGAGCTGAGCAAACGCCCCTGGCGTACTCAGCTCTTTTGGATTAGCCATAAGGCTTATACTGTAGTCATTACGGCATCCTTCATGCTCTTTACAAACTCACCAACATATTTTGGTGATTCTGTGCCATATTTTTCCAGAATCTTGATAATTGCAGAACCAACAATTGCACCATCGGAAACCGCAGCCATTTTTGCCGCCTGCTCAGGATTTGATATACCAAAGCCGATAGCTACAGGCACGTCGGTAACCTCACGAATCACCTTTACAATGCTAGGAAGGTCTGTTGTTATTTCGCTTCTTGTTCCTGTAACACCAAGGCTGGAAACGAGATAAATGAAACCCTCTGCCTCTTTTGCAATCATGGCAATACGATTTGCTGATGTCGGTGCAATGAGTGAAATAAGGTCAACATTATGTGCCTTACAGATGGGCCGGAATTCGTCCTTCTCCTCGTAAGGAAGGTCAGGAAGAATCAGGCCGTCTATACCAATTTCCTCACATATTGCAATAAACTTCTCTGCTCCATAGGAAAATACTACGTTAGCATATGTCATGAACACCATAGGCACAGTAACGTCTTTTCTAAGGTCACGAACGAGGTCGAACACTTTGTCTGTTGTGACTCCGCCTGCAAGTGCCCGGATGTTGGCACCCTGAATTACAGGGCCCTCTGCTGTAGGATCCGAAAAGGGTATACCAAGTTCGATTAGGTCCGCACCATTTGCGGCCGCTTCGCGAATAACCTTTGCGGATGTTGCCAGGTCAGGATCTCCACATGTAACGAAAGGGATGAACGCCTTTTTATTTTCAAATGCTTTTCTGATATTACTCATGGATATCCTCCCCTCTGTATCTTGCGATGGCTGCACAGTCCTTGTCGCCACGTCCTGAAATTGTGATAATGATAATCTGATCCTTGCTCATAGTCGGAGCAATTTTCTTTGCATAAGCGACTGCGTGTGCAGACTCAATTGCGGGAATAATTCCTTCTGTCTTTGCCAGATATTCAAAAGCATCAACTGCTTCATCATCCGTTACGGGAACATACTGTGCACGTCCGATATCGTTAAGGTATGCATGCTCAGGACCTACACCGGGGTAATCAAGTCCTGCCGAAATGGAATAAACCGGAGCAATCTGTCCATATTTGTCCTGGCAGAAGTATGATTTCATTCCGTGGAAAATTCCTACACGGCCGGTATTTACCGTAGCCGCTGTTTCCCATGTATCAATGCCTCGTCCTGCTGCTTCGCATCCGATAAGCTGTACGCCCTCGTCGGGAATAAAGTGATAGAAGCTTCCGATAGCATTGGAACCGCCGCCTACACAGGCAATAACTGCGTCGGGAAGTCTGCCCTCTTTTTCAAGTATCTGAGCACGTGCTTCCTTGGAAATAACAGCCTGGAAATCACGAACAATAGTGGGGAAAGGATGAGGTCCCATAACAGAACCAAGACAATAGTGAGTATCACCAATCCTGCTCGTCCACCCTCTCATTGCTCCACTTACAGCATCCTTAAGTGTTGCCGTGCCTGTCTTTACAGGAATAACTTCAGCACCCAGCAATCTCATTCTGTACACATTAAGTGCCTGACGGATTGTGTCTTCTTCCCCCATGAACACTACACACTCCATGCCCATAAGTGCCGCTGCAGTAGCAGTTGCAACACCGTGCTGTCCTGCACCGGTCTCTGCAATAAGTCTTGTTTTTCCCATCTTCTTTGCCAGAAGTGCCTGACCAAGAACATTATTGATTTTGTGTGCACCGGTATGGTTAAGGTCTTCACGCTTAAGATATATTTTTGCTCCGCCAAGGTCCTTGGTCATTTTTTCTGCATAATATAATCTTGAAGGTCTTCCTGCATATTCGTTGAAAAGATCATTAAGCTCTTTGTTGAATTCAGGGTCATCCTTATAGTGATTATAAGCCTCTTCCAGTTCGATTACTGCATTCATAAGTGTTTCAGGTATGTACTGTCCACCATGGATACCGAAGCGTCCTTTTTCGTTCGTCATTTTAATTCCTCTCTTCCTGTTCTCTTACAAGCTTAACAAAAAGTCTCATTTTCTCAGGGTCTTTTACGCCCTCTGTTTCTATTCCCGAACTTACGTCAACGCCGTAAGGTTTCAGTGTTTCTACCGCCATGGCCACATTATCGGTGTTCAATCCACCCGCAAGAATGTAGGGTCTTTTAATGTCCTTAAGCAGATTCCAGTCGAATACCTGACCGGTGCCTCCCTTTCCTGCATCCAGCAAAACCATATCCGCCGAAGAGTTATTCGCTCTTTCCACATCCTCCGCACTGTCTATACGAAATGCCTGGAAAATGGGCTTTATGGTTCTTTCCTTAAGTCTTCGTACGTATTCGTCATCTTCGCCGCCATGCAGCTGTGCCGCATCGATAATATTGTCCTTAAGAAGCTCAAGAATCAGTTCCGGAACCTCTTTTACAAATACACCCACGGTTTTTATGCCGGGATTAAGAATTTTTCTTAACTCCTCAGCCTTTTCCGGAGTCACGTATCTTTTGCTTTTCTTAGCAAATACAAACCCAACATAGTCCGGAGCCAGTTCATTAGCTACTGCGGCGTCTTCCTCTCGTCTGATACCGCAAAGTTTAATCCTAGTCATCCCCTTTTAGCTCCTTCAATTTTGCTTTTTTATCCTCAGCTCTCATCAAAGTCTCACCGATGAGTACTGCATCTGCCCCGATTTCTTTCAAAAGCTTTATATCCTCTGCATCCTTTACTCCACTTTCTGATACGAAGAGCACGTCCTTCGGAATCATTTCACGAAGCTTTCTGCTGTTTCCTGTATCAACAGTAAAGTCTTTAAGGTTACGGTTATTAACTCCGATCATTCTCGCTCCGGCCTCTATAGCCATTCTGACCTCAGCCTCATCATGTGTTTCAACCAATGCGGACATTCCCAGTTCGTCACAGATACCAATATATTTTTTAATTGTCTCTGTGGGAAGAATGGTGCATATCAGGAGAACTGCCGATGCTCCGAGGAGCTTCGCCTCATATATCATATACTCGTCCACAGTGAAGTCTTTGCGTATGCATGGAATCTGTACTACAGCTGTAATATCTTGTAAATACTCGTCTTTTCCAAGAAACCACTTAGGCTCGGTAAGCACTGATATACAATCTGCCCCGGCCTTTTCGTACTGTTTCGCAATGTCCAGATAGGGAAAATCCGGAGCAAGCAGTCCCTTTGAAGGAGACGCCTTCTTGCACTCACAAATAAAAGAGATACCGGGCTTCTTCAGGGCATTCTCAAATTCGAAGTTTCCCTTTTTCATTGCCAGAGCCTTTTCTTTTACTTCCTCCGGAGGACGCACCTTCTTTGCTTCCTCAACTCTGTATCTTGCATATTCAGCTAATTCATCAAGAATAGTCATATTTTCCTCTATCTGTTGCTCATTTCAATAAACTTTTCATGTGTCTTTGTTGCTTCGCCGGAATCAATAATCTTTGCTGCCAGCTCAATGCCTTCCTTTATGGAAGCTGCCTTGCCGCCAATGTAAAGGGATGCACCTGCGTTCATAAGAACAGCATCTCTCTTGGGGCCCTTTGCACCGTTAAGAATATCTCTTGTAATCTTCGCATTTTCTTCGGGTGTACCGCCCACAAGGTCTTCCTTTGTGCATCTCTGAAGTCCGAAATCCTCAGGAGCAATCACATAATTCTTCATCCAACCATCCTTGAATTCGCAGACGGTTGTAGGAGCACTCATAGAGATTTCATCCAGCTTGTCCTGACCATACACTACCATACCACGTTCAACACCAAGATTGATGAGAACCTGTGCAAGAGGCTGAACAAGATATTCATCGTATACGCCAAGAAGCTGCATTTTAGGGCTTCCGGGATTAGCGATAGGTCCAAGAATATTGAAAACAGTGCGGAAACCAAGTTCCTTACGAATTGCACCAACATATTTCATGGATGCATGATACTTCTGTGCAAAGAAGAAGCACATTCCAACTTCATTTAAGAGTTCGATGCACTTTTCAGGCTCCTGCTGAATGTTAACTCCGAGAGCCTCAAGACAGTCAGCTGTTCCACACTTGGAGGACGCTGCTCTGTTTCCGTGCTTTGCAACCTTCATTCCGCCGGCTGCGGCTACCAGTGCGGAGGTAGTGGAAATATTAAAGCTGTGTGCTCCGTCACCGCCGGTACCAACGATTTCGAAGATGTCCATGTCTGTTGTAACCTTTGTAGCATGATCTCTCATGGCTGCAGCACAGCCTGCAATCTCTTCTATTGTTTCTGCCTTTGCACTCTTTGTGGACAGTGCTGAAAGGAATGCAGCGTTCTGAGTGGGTGTTGTTTCACCGCTCATAATCTCATTCATTACTGCATAAGCCTCATCATAGCTCAGGTCACCCTTATTAACAATTTTTACAATAGCTTCTTTAATCATCTCTTTTTCCTCCTGTTTATAATTCAATAAAGTTCTTAATCATTTTTTTGCCTTCAGGTGTCATAATTGATTCCGGATGGAACTGAACACCGTAAATTGGATAGTCTTTATGCTGAACCGCCATTATTTCTCCGTCGGCGGTTATTGCTGTAATCTGCAAGCATTCGGGCATTGTCTTTTCGTCTGCCGCCAGAGAATGGTATCTTGCTACCAGTGTTTTCTCCGGGAGACCTCGGAACAGCGGGCTGTCATTCATAAATGTTACTTCCGACTGTTTGCCGTGCATAAGCTGTTTTGCATATGTTACAACAGCACCGTAGGCTGCACATATTGCCTGATGTCCGAGACAAACGCCAAGTATGGGAATGGTTTTTCCAAGAATTTTAGCCGCATCCACGATGACGCCTGCATCTTCCGGTCTTCCGGGGCCGGGAGACAATATAATCTTTTCGGGAGCCAGCTTCTGAATCTCTTCTATGGCCATTTCATCATTTCTTATGACCTTAATGTCCTCTGTCAGTTCTCCCAGATATTGGTACAAATTGTAAGAAAAACTATCGTAATTGTCTATCAGTAAAATCATATAACAACCTCCTCGGCAGCCTGCAGTGCATTCACAACTGCCTTTGCCTTGTTGATGCACTCCTCAAATTCCTTTTCGGGAACCGAATCAGCCACAATGCCGGCACCGCTTCTTACAAAGACCTTTCCGTTCTTTTTGTAAGCAATTCTTATGGCGATACATGTATCCATATTTCCTGTGAAATCAATGTATCCGATTGCTCCGCCATAAATTCCTCGTTTGTTATTTTCCAGCTGTCCGATAAGCTGGCAGGCTCTGATCTTAGGTGCTCCGGAAAGTGTTCCTGCGGGAAGTACTGCCGCTATAGCGTCCAATGCATCAAATTCCGGTCTTATTTCTCCGCGAACCGTTGAGCCGATATGCATTACGTGGGAATATCTTTCTATGGAATGGAGTTTTTCAACCTCTACGCTTCCGAACTTACTGATTTTACCAAGATCGTTTCTTCCAAGGTCAACCAGCATGTTGTGCTCTGCCAATTCCTTTTCGTCTGCAAGAAGGTCTGCCTCCAAAGCCTTATCTTCTTCCTCTGTGGCCCCACGCTTTCTTGTTCCTGCAAGAGGGAAGGTATGGAGCACGCCGTTTTCCAGTTTTACAAGTGTTTCAGGTGATGCACCTGCAACCTCCACGTCAGTTCCGGAGAAGTAAAACATGTATGGTGAAGGATTGATTGTTCTCAGAATTCTGTAGGTATTCAGAAGACTTCCTTCAAATTCTGCACTCAGTCTGTTGGAAAGCACAATTTGGAAAATGTCGCCCTCATGAATATGGTGCTTAGCCTTTTCCACCATGCTGCAATATTGTTCCTTGTTGAACAGTGGCTTTACTTCGGAAAGAAGTCTTCCTGCAGGCTCCTTCTTCTGCTGGCCGTTTACAAGAAGCTCCTCAATGTGCTTAAGTTCAAGAACAGCCTTGTTGTAGCCTGACTCTCCCTCATCAAGTCGCATATTGGCAATGAGTATAATTTTCTGTCTGAAATTGTCAAAAGCAATTACCTTATCAAAGAGCATCAGATCCACGTCTTTGAAGTTTTCGGTATCCTCAACGTTGCACTTTGTTGTAGGCTCAGAATAGTTAAGGAAATCATATGCGAAGTATCCCACAAGGCCGCCTGTGAAGGGAGGCAGTCCGCTGATTTTCGGGCTTTCATACTCCTTAAGTATCTGTCTCAGATTCTCTGCCGGGTTATCTGTTTTTATAGATACGTTCCCGATTTTCATCTCTCCTGCCACGCAGGAAATTGCTGATTTAGGATCGTATCCCAGGAAGGTGTATCTTCCCCAGCGTTCCTTCTCTGCTACCGACTCCAGCATATATGTATGTGTTGAAACGTTCTTTAAGATTCTTAAGGCTTCGATAGGTGTGCAAATATCCGAAAGGATTTCGCAGCTTATGGGAAGTACCTTGTATTCCTTTTTCTTTACGTATTCCATTGCCTCTTCAAGGCTTGGTGTAATGTTCATT
This sequence comes from Lachnospiraceae bacterium, assembly GCA_024403375.1. GTDB lineage: Bacteria > Bacillota > Clostridia > Lachnospirales > Lachnospiraceae > RGIG3528. Next base: position 3,094 of record JAKSRZ010000035.1, on the reverse strand, counting down.
TTTTTACCTCCTGAACAAAAAGAAAGTCCTTGGCAGAATAAATTTCTGCCAAGGACGAATATACTTATATCCGCGGTGCCACCTTGTATTTATGGTCTCCCATACTCTCACTGTATACTGACATATACACGACAACTTACGTATGTCTCACGTCACATAATACTAAGCCTTTCGCTTTTCCATGTGCCCTCTGCGGTCCATTTGACAAGCTGTTTCTCATTCGGTTCTCAGCCTCCCGAACTCTCTGTAAAGTCATATCCTGCCGTTATCTCCGCTTCAACGGTTTAATCAATTAAATTGTTGAATAGGTTATATCACTATATCCTTTTCTTGTCAAGATTCTATGTTGCTTATTTTTCAGAAGTAAGGGCTGCCAGCTTGCTTACCTCATCATGTACCTCAGAGATCGACTTGCCCATATTCTGAGTACCAAGCATAGACTCCTTTGTAACATTCATTGTTGCTTCGCTGTTAGCACTAAGCTCCTGTGTAACTGCCGATGTTCCGGAAATACTGTCAACAATCTTTGAATTGCTTGTATTGATTTCCTCAAGAAGAGAGCTTTGAATTCCAATCTTGCTTTCGGTTTCTCTGATACCATCGCTGATTGCCTTAAAGCTTTCATCTGTTTCACCAATGAGTGCAATCTGATGATTGCTGATTTCCGAAAGGCCGTTTACAGCACCATCAACCTTGTCTGCCTGTGAAGCAAGCATATCCAGGATGTTGGCAATCTTATCTGTTGCCGCTGCAGTATCCTTAGAAAGGCTTGAGATCTCTCCCGCTACTACCGCAAAGCCTCTGCCTGCCTCGCCGGCACGTGCTGCCTCGATAGATGCATTAAGTGAAAGAAGGTTTGTCTGGTTAGTGATACTATGAATAAGTGAAAGGATTTCTCTTGCTTCTTTAATGCTTTCCGTCAAAGCCTTTGTAGCTTCTGCAGCATTGTCCTTGCTGACGGTAACATCCTCTGCACTCTTTGAAAGTGTGGTGACGGTTTTCTGTCCGGCATCAGCAAGTTTGACCATCTCACTGAATCTCTTATTTACGTCGGCACTGATTTCATTAAGCTTTTCAAGGCTTCCGGAGATTTCGTTGCTCATTCCGAGCTGAAGTTCAATAGTCTCAGCAACATCCGCTGTACCACGTGACATTTCTTCGATAGCGTGCTGTGCATTTGCAGACTGCTTGCTGATATTCTGTGACTGCTCATTAATATCTGCCACATGAAGTGATAATAATCGTGTTACCTCACTGATTGTATCAAGCATTGTCTGAGCTTTTTTCTGCTGTGCCTCGATTATTCCAAGCTTCATGTCGTTAAGCTTCTTGTTTGTGCTGCAGGCAGCACAGGCCATGAGAAGAATCATGATTGTACCGAGTACTATGATTTCATAATCCTTTGCGTAGTCGGCGAAGCTCATCTTAAAGAAGGCTACCTTTACAATGCATGAAATAACATTTGCCAGAATTACGGTTATCGTGTAATAGCGAAGAAGCTTTATGTCCTGGTATCCGATAAACACCTGAAGAACAGGTATAAAGTATACAAATGTAAGTAATGTACTTCCTGTAATCAGCACATAACTGTAAAGAACGAGGAAGCCTGTAACCGCAAAGTATCTGATTGCCTTTGAGTCATTTGCCTTTTTGTAAAATGTCCATGCTGCTACCAGCGGCACAATACCTGTCAATATGACTACCATGTAGTACGGCAGTGTTCTTGCTCCCTTTACCACCTCAAGAAGGTAAGCTGCAAGAATAACCGCAACCTCTATAGTCCATCCCACCAACGTAAGCTTGTTTTGTGTCTTGTTTTCGATGTACTGCTGACTGTTTTTATCGTTCATAAGAGCCCCCTGATTTTTTTACAGTAAGCCCCAGCAACACTGTGGCTTATTTATAATCTGCATATTTATAAGTTATGCAATATTATATTTTTCAAACTTGGACACGATTTCAGCAAGCTCGTCAAACTTGTCTTCCAGTGTAAGGAAATCATTGTAGTTGCCTTCACACATGCTCTTTGTTTCTTCTCCGCTTGCTGTGATTTCTTCACTGTTTGCGGAAATAAGATTGATCTTGCTTAAGATAGACGCATTTGATGTACGAAGTTCTGCTGTCATATCGTCAACAGAGGAAACATCGTCGCTGAGCTTAAGAATCTGATCGTTAACCTTCTTGAAGCCTTCAAAAGCCTCGCCGATGTATTCTTCCTGATGCTGAGTTTCCTGGAAGGAAACCTGAACATTTTCAACTGCCTGTGTTGCATTTGCGGTAAGCTCTGAGAGGATCTTTGTGATATTCTCCGTTGCACCTCTTGTCTGCTCTGCAAGCTGTCTGATCTGGTCTGCTACTACTGCGAAACCACGTCCTGCCTCGCCGGCTCTTGCTGATTCTATAGAAGCATTAAGTGCAAGAAGGTTTGTCTTACTTGAAATGTTAATAATAAGTGTTGTAATATCCTGAACCTCACCAACCTTAACCTGAAGTTCTTCCATTACGCTGGCAACATCGCCATTTGTCTTAACCATTTCCTTACTCTGAACTCTGAGTTTTTCAATGATTTCAATGCTGTCATTAAGCACCTTGACAGCCTCAACAGCTGTTTCCTGTGCCTCTTTGGTTCTTTCTGTAATATCGTTGACATTTGCCTGAATGTTTTCTGTAAGGCTTGTCTGTTCAACAATGCTTTCCGTAACATCCTGAATACTGTCAGCAACTTCGCTTGTTGAATTGTTTACTGTCTTGTTGTTTTCGGCAAGTCTCTTAACCATGCCCTTCATTTCTTCAGTGCTGTCTGTTGCCTTTCCTGCAATATCCAGAATGTCGTTCATCATGATCTCTGTGATTGCCTGAGAGTCGGTAGCATAGCCGATTGTATGCTTATTGAAAAGCACAAGATACTTAATATCAAAGTAGTCTACTACGAAGAATACGATGACACCTACAAACAGTGAAACTGTCAGGTTGGATGCCCCGTCTCTTACCTTGAACACGGCGAAATCAACTATCAGTCTTATGATGGAGATAAGAATGCCGCCTGTTCTCATGAGGTTGCTCCACTTAACATCTGCATAAAGTACGCCGGCCG